>DASQTR010000504.1:0-7377 GCA_035641795.1 Ilumatobacter sp. | reverse complement strand
AAGTCGGGGTTGATCTGGGTCAGGCGGACGCTGTTGCCAGACGGGTCGCGGAAGCCCGAGTCGATGCCGTACGGCGTGTCGAACGGTTGCTCGGTGAACTCGACGCCGCGCTCCGACAGCTCGTCGTACGACGCCTTGCAGTCGTCGGTCTGCAGGAAGACGGTGCCGGCGAAGCCCTTCGACATCAGCTCCCGGATCTGCTCGTGGGTCTCGTCGTCGATCATCGGCGCGCCTGGGATCGCCATCAGCACGATCGACACCTCGGGCTGGCCGGCGGGGCCGACGGTCAGCCAGCGGAAGTTGCCGAGCTCGGGCACGGTGACGTCGCTGCGGACCTCCATGCCGACCTTCTTGGTCCAGAAGGCGAGCGCCTCGTCCTGGTCGTGGACCCACAGCTGGGTTACTGCGATCTTGATGCTCATGGTTGTTGCTCCTTGGGGGTGATTCCGTACGGAGCACCATAAGCAAGCAGCGGCGGAGCGTCTTCTCGAAACGTGCGGTTCTGCGGCCGCCCGTAGACCTTGACGACGCACGGCGGCACGCGCACCTGGTAGGCGGCGGGCGGGAACGAGGCTCGGTACTGCGTGGGCGTCATGCCGAACATGCGCCGAAAGCTGGTGGTGAACGAGCCGACGCTGCTGAGGCCGACCATGAAGCAGACGTCGGCGACCGTGCGGTCGGTGTTGCGCAGGAGGTAGGCGGCGCGCTCGAGCCGGCGCGTCAGCAGGTACTGGTGCGGCGATTCGCCGAACGCGGCGCGGAACTCGCGGCTGAAGTGGGCGGGCGACAGGCGGGCGGCGCGGGCCATGTCGGCCACGGTGAGCGGCTCGGCGTAGCGGGCGTCGGCGAGATCCTTGCCACGCATGAGGTAGCGCGTCGGAGCCACGGTCATCGTGTGAGTATCGCGTTTATCACTGCTGTCTGACACCTCGCAGAGGTGTCTGTCGGCGGGCGAAACGCTCGGTGTCTGGCACCGCAAGCGGTGCCAGACACCGGATGTCATCGACGCCCGCCAGGGTGCAAACTGTTCCCATGACGAGGACTGTTCGGGTCGGTGCGGGGCAGTTGGGGCCGATCCAGCGCGAGCACACGCGCGAGCAGGTGGTCGTGCGGCTGCTCGATCTGCTCCACCAGGCGGCCGAAGCCGACTGCGACCTCGTGGTGTATCCCGAGCTGGCGTTGACGACGTTCTTCCCGCGGTGGTTCGTGGCCGACATCACCGAGGTCGACCACTACTACGAGCGCTCGATGCCGAACGCGCCAACGCAGCCGTTGTTCGACGAGGCGAAGCGGCTGGGGATCGGGTTCTGTCTCGGCTACGCCCTGCTCGAGGACGGCCCGGGCGGCGTCCGTCGGTGGAACGTGCAGACGCTCGTCGAGCGCGACGGCTCGGTCGTTGCCACCTTCAAGAAGGTCCACATCCCCGGCCACGAGGAGCACGAGCCCGATCGCCCGTTCCAGCACGCCGAGCGCTACTACTTCGAACCGTCGCCGGACGGGTTCGGCGTGTGGGACGCGTTCGGCGGCAGGGTGGGCATGATGATCTGCAACGACCGGCGCTGGCCCGAGTCGTACCGCGAGATGGGGTTGCAGGGCGTCGAGCTGATCCTCTGCGGTTACAACACGCCGCTCCACTACGCGCCCGACCCCAGCCAGGATCCGCTGCAGGGGTTCCACAACTCGCTGGTGATGCAGTCGGGCGCCTACCAGAACGGCACGTTCGTGGTGGGCGTCGCCAAGGGCGGGATCGAGGAGGGCGTGCCGTCGTTGTGCGAGTCGCGGATCATCGCCCCGTCGGGCGAGATCCTCGCCGCCGCCGAGACGCAGGGCGACGAGTTGATCGTCGCAGACTGCGACCTCGACTGGTGCAAGCAGTACACCGGCACGCTGTTCGACTTCGACCGCTACCGGCGACCAGAGGTCTACACCCACCTCACCACGCAACGGGGCGTACGGCAAATGACACCCCAATGACGGACTACTGCGTTCCCCGGCCACGCAGGCCGTTGCTGGCCACTCACTCGCTGGCGCTCGCTCGCTCGCATCTGAGGAGCACCCCCGGATGACCGACTACTGGTCGCGGCCGGGGAGCTCCGGGCGGCCTGACTTCGAGATCACGCTTTTCGGCGCGGAGGGGTCGGCCGGGTCGCCGGCGTCCGGTCGCGGTGACGACGGTGACGACGGTGACGAGCCTTCTGGCCGGCGCTGGGGCGCGATCGTCGGGCTCACGGCACTCGGCGTGCTCGCTCTCTTCATCACCGCTTCCCTGGTGATCCAGATCACGGGCGAGGACGACCCGGACAGTGCCCAGCCACCGAGCACCACGATCGAGCTCGACCTGGCGACGCCGGTGCCGACCGCCGTCCCGACGGAGACTCTCGACGTGGGGGCGTTGGGCGAGTTCGACATGCCGGAGACCCGCTACCCGCCGATGGTCAGCGCGCCGACACCGCTCCAGCAGCAGATTCCGGGCTTCCCGGTCGTGCCGGGCTCAGCCGACCAAGATCTCAGCTCCTACGACCTCGAGGTCGCGGTCGCCAACAACATGCCCGGTGCAGAGCCGCAGCGCTCGATGTTCAACATCGTCGGATCGGAACTGACCGGGTCGGTTACGTCCAGCGGCACGGCGTCGCCACCGATCCGCGCAACGGCCGCGACCGAGCCGGGCTCCGCTCGCGACGCACTGACGCTCGAATACGGTGCCAACACCTCACGCTTCGTCGTCGACCGCGCAGGGCAGCTCGTGTACCTCCTCCGACAGGAGGACAACGGCAAGTGGCGCGCACTCGAACCAGGGATGCTGATGGCCGGATCCGGCACCGCGTCGTTGAACGAGCTGTTCGACGCCTTCGTCACGGGCCCACTCACACCGGCCGCGCTGGAGCACGCCACGATCACCCCGTCGGAGGGGCTGATGCGGATCATGGGTGGCGGGTATGCCCGTCGGTTCGATGTCGACGTGCCGATCGAGCACCTGCGCCCGTACGGGGCCCTATTGTTCGCCAACGTCACCGAGGCCGCCGTGGCCTCCCAATCTGTGCCCCAATCGATCACGTTCCAGGTCTACGTCACTCGAGAAGCGCGCCTCGCGCTCGTGACCTCGAACTTCACGATCGGCCCCCAGATGTTCGCACTGTCGCAGTTCTTCGACCAACGGCCCGCGAACGTCCGCATCGAGCTCCCGGAGGTCCCCGACGAAAGCGAACTGGCCTTGCCGACGTCGCCGTAACAGGCCGTCGCTTCCGTTCCGCCGCCGACTTTGACAAAATGTCAAACCATGAGTGATCTCGTCGAGCGGACGCCGGTGAGCGGAGCAGCGCCGACTGCCTCGTTCGTGCTCAACGGGACGCCGGTCTCGGTGTATCGCAGGCACGCGCATCTGCTCGCGGCGCTCCGCGAGGAGCTCGACGTCACGTCACCCAAGGACGGATGCTCACCGTCGGGGCAGTGCGGTTGCTGCACCGTGCTGATCGACGGCAAGGCGATCGTCTCCTGCCAGCAGCCGCTCGAGAAGATCGACGGCAGCACGATCGTCACGCTCGAAGGCCTCGATCAGGCGGAACGCGATGCGTTCTCCAACGCCTTCGCCGCGTGCGGCGGGCTGCAGTGCGGCTTCTGCATCCCGGGCATCGTGATGCGGGCCAAGTCGCAAATCGACAAGAAGGGCTCGGGACTCACGCGCGACGCGATGAAGCCGCACCTCGGCGCTCACCTCTGCCGGTGCACCGGCTACGTCAAGATCCTCGACGCCATCGAGGCGGTCGCGGTCGGCAAGCAGTTCGAGCCGCAGCTCGCGTCGACGGTGGGCGGCGCCGGCGCCAAGTACGAGGCGTCGGAACTCGCGCTCGGCGACCGCGATTACATCGACGACATCCGTCTGCCCGGCATGCTCCACGCCGCGCTACGTCTCACCGACCACGCCCGCGCCGACGTCACCGCGATCGACACGTCTCGGGCGCTGGCCGCGGACGGTGTATCGGCCGTGTTCACGGCGGCAGACATCCCCGGCGGCTTGCGGGTCGGTCTGATCCACAAGGACTGGCCGATCATGATCCCGATCGGCGGCCGCACCTCATGCGCCGGCGACGTGCTGGCGATCGTGGTGGCAGAGACGCGAGAGCAGGCGCGAGCGGCGGTCGGCCTGGTCGACGTCCGCTACGACGTGCTCGAGCCGATCACCGACCCGGTCGGCGCCCTCGCCGAGGGCAGCCCGTGGGCGGTGTGGGGTACCGAGTCGAACACGCTCTCGGTGAGCGCCTATACCCGTGGCGAGCCCGTGGACGAGCTGCTGGCGACGAGTTCGTTCACCGTGCACGAGACGTTCCGCACGCAGCGCATCGAGCACGCCTTCCTCGAGCCCGAGTCGACGCTCGCCGTGCCGGGCGGCACCGGCGACGGGCGCACGATGCGCGTCTACTCCGGCGGGCAGGGCGTGTGGGACGACCGCAACGACATCGCCACCGTGCTGGGCGTGGAACGCGACCGGATCACGGTCGAGCTGGTCTCCAACGGCGGCGCCTTCGGGGGCAAGGAGGACATGGCCAACCAGGCCCAGACCGCGCTCGCGGCCTGGCTGCTCGACCGGCCGGTGAAGTGCACGCTCTCGCGCGAGGAGAGCCTGCTCATCCACGCCAAGCGCCACCCGATCACGATGGAGTACTGGGCGGGCTGCGACCACGACGGACGTTTGACCGCGCTGCGCGTGCGCGGCATCGGCGATTCCGGCGCATACGCGAGTGTCGGCATGAAGGTGCTCGAGCGGGCCTGTGGCCACGCCTGCGGTCCGTACCGCTGGCAGGCGATCGACGTCGAGACGATCGCCGTGCGCACCAACAACCTCGTGTGCGGGGCGTTCCGCGGGTTCGGCGCCAACCAGGCACAGTTCGCGATGGACGGTGTGCTCGACCGCCTCGCCGAGCAGGCCGGCATCTCCGGCTGGGAGATCCGCAAACGCAACGTGATCCGCCCCGGCGACACCTGGGGGCCCGGCCAGATCATGGACGAGGGCGCGGGCGGCGCCGAAGTGTGTCTCGACGAGATCCGTGCCGACTACGAGGCGGCGGTTGCCAGCGGCAAAGCGGTCGGGCTCGGCCTCGGACTCAAGAACTCGGGTCTCGGCAACGGCTTTCGCGAGGTGTGCGGGGCTGTGGTGCGGTTCCGGTCGGACAGCGGACGTGTGGAGCTGCGTCACGGGTGGACGGAGATGGGACAGGGCGTGCATACCGTTGCCCTCCAGGTTGCAGCGCAAGAGCTCGGGATCGCCCCTGATCGGATCGACGTGATCGTCGACACCACCCGCGAGCTGGGCTTCGGGCAGACGACCGGGTCACGCGGCACCCTGATGGCGGCGGGCTCGGTGCGCGAGGCGTGCAAGGCGGCGCTCGCCGCCAACTGCGCGCCCGACGTCGACCATCACGGCGAGCACATCGTCGACTGGACGCACCACCTCGGCGACCCAGAACACCCGAACCCGACCATCCACTCGTGCTTCTCGTACGCCACGCAGATGGTGGTGATCGACCGCGAGAGCGGCCGCATCGAACGGGTCGTCGCCGTGCACGACGTCGGCAAGGCGGTCAATCCGGTGCTCGTCGAGGGTCAGATCGAGGGCAGTGTGCACATGGGGCTCGGGTATGCGCTGAGCGAAGATTTCCCCACCGACCCGGCCACCGGCTTCCCGACAAACATGACGTTGCGCTCGCTCGGCATCCTGCGCGCCAAGGATGTGCCCCACATCGACGTGCGGATCGTCGAGGTGCCGCAGCCCAAGTCGCCATACGGCATCAAGGGCGTCGGCGAGATCGGTCTCGTGCCGACCGCGCCCGCGGTCGCAGCGGCGTTGCACGCCTACGACGGCGAATGGCGCAACTCGCTGCCGATGCGTCGCACGGCCGACGACGACTGAACGTCACGCCGCCCTGCGGCCGACTCGCTCAGATACCAACGTGCCCATGCGGCTGACGACGGTGCCGACCGGGAAGCCGTCGCAGACGTCGCGGATCATCTCGACGTGTGCGTCGACGAGGTCGGCGACTGCCGTGACCGGATCGGTGATGGGGAAGCCCTCCACCTGGTACTCACCATCCTCGGCGGCCTGCACGATCATCCCGACCGTGCCCTTGTGATCGAGCCAGTCGTGGATCAACCGGCGGAGCTCGGCCTCGGTGACGCCGGGTCGCTCGGCGACCATCGCCGTCGTGGTGCCGGCGTGGCTGGCGAGCCCGAACCAAGCTCGCGAGCACACGTCGCAGTGCGTGTCGAGACACTCGAGCACGACCGGGACGACGAGCTCGCCCTCGACCGCGAAGTGACGGTCGTTGGGCAGCGCGCCGTCGGGACCCTTGGTTGCGACCAGTACAAGCATGACGATCTCCTCCCTGTTGGGGTTGCCGGGACCGAAGTCCGATCAACCGGCATCATGACGAGGGGCTGTCACAGTCGGCCTGACCTGCCGCTTTTGGCGGGTGTCACCCCCCGGTGATCACTCCTCGGTCGTCAGGTCCCACCAGAGGATGCGCGTCGGGGCATCCTCGTCGGGGCAGGTAGAGCGGTACATCGCGATCGCCGGCTCGTTGTCGGCGTCGGTCGGTACCCACATGCCCGTGCAGCCACGCGACTGGGCGTAATCACGTAGCGCGACCGCCAGCGAGCGTCCAATGCCGTGGCGGCGGAAATCGTCGTCGACACCAAGCTCGTAGAGCAGCATCTCGGTGCCCTTGTCCGGGTGCGTGATCTCGACGCCGCTCACGAACCCGGCCGGCTCCTCGTCGACGTAGGCGATGCAGAGATGGTGGTTGGCCTGGCGGAGGAACTTCTCCGCCCAGTCGCGCTGGACGTCGTCGTCGAACAGGTAGCTGGCGGCCTGGATCGTCGCTGCATCCCCCGACGTCATCCAGCGCAGTTCGATGTTCATCCACCCTCCCAAGCTTCGAATGGAGCGAGTCGAGAGTAGACCACTCGCCACCTCGCGTCACTCGGCGGTGTAGATCGCCGTCAACGTCACGCCGCAGGTGGCGGGAGACACGAGTGGGGCCGTCACGGGCTCACCGTTGACGACGAGATCGACGCTGCTGACGGGCGCCGGTTGCGCGCACTGCGACTCGTCGCCGGCGACGGCGACCTCGGCATTGCCGCCCGGATGCAGCCACACGCTCGGCTCCATCAGCGGATCCCGGTTCGGCGACTGCGAGACGTCCACCTCGCACTCTGACGATCCGGTGTTGCGGATGAGGATGATGTTCGACTCGAACGCCAGGAACTCGAGCTCGTGGGCGTCGCACGGCGGGACGCCGGCAGGCGGCGCAACCGTGCTCACCGCCTCCTGGCTCGGCGCCAGCTCCGTCGCCACTGGCGCCGCAGTTGCCGGTGGATCCGCCC
>DASQTR010000503.1:0-6518 GCA_035641795.1 Ilumatobacter sp. | reverse complement strand
CACTCGAGGCCGAGCTCGCCGTGATGCGTAGGGCGGGAGGTCTCCGTTCGAGTTCAAGGGAGGTGCCGAAGGCCATCGGGCCGGAGGTGACGGCGAGCCTGCCGATGTCGGACCGCCGTGGCGTCGTCAAGCTCCTCGCCGGGAGCGCAGCGGGCGCCGTCGCGGGCGTCGCGCTTCACGGTCAGAAGGCCGCGGCAGCCGACGGTGATCCTCTAGTGCTCGGGACCGTCAACGATGCCTCCACACTCACCGAGGTGCACACGTCGAACGACACGGCGCTCTTCCTTACGAGTGGTTCTAGCTACGGGCTCGAGACCAATGGCGATGCTGGCAATGCGCTGTTCACCGCCACCGGCGCTTCGCCCGTCGGAACTCCAGCGTTCGCGGGCACCCTGTGGATCGATGGGGACGGCAACTGGTGGGGTGCGACAAGGAGCGACATCGACGACGGCCAGTGGCGAAAGCTGGCGGGGCCGGAGACCGCTGGCGCCCTTCATCTGCTCAGTTCGCCCAGGCGTGTCTACGACAGCCGACCGGCCGAGCCACCGGCGATCGGTCCGAAGGCTGCACTCGACCCCAACAGTGCGAGGTCGATCGACCCTCTGGGGAACTCGAGCGGTGTGCCGTCATCGGCGCGCGGCGTCTTGGTCACACTCACGATCGCGGAGCCGACGGCCGGCGGTTTCGCCACCGCCTGGCCGAGTGGACCGTGGCCGGGGACGTCGAACATCAACTTCAACGCCGGTCAGAACATCGCCACGACGACGGTCGTCGGGCTGGGCTCTGACGCGAGGTTCCTCGTGCTCGCCAACGTCGCCACGCACGTGCTAATCGACATCGTCGGTTACTACCTCTGATCACCACGCCGCGCCACCGGTAGCATCGTCGCCGATGCTGGTCTGGATGGACCTCGAGATGACGGGGCTCGACCACACCGCCGACGTCATCGTCGAGATCGCAACGCTCGTCACCGACGACGAGCTGAACGTCGTCGCCGAAGGTCCCGACATCGCCATCCATCATCCCGAAGAGGTGTTGATGCGGATGGACCCGTTCGTGGTCGAGATGCACACGCGCTCGGGGTTGCTCGACCAGATCCGGGCGTCGACGTCGACACTCGAGGAGGCCGGGCGGCTGACGCTCGCCTTCGTCAAGGAGCACGTACCCGAGCCGCGCACGGTACCGCTGTGCGGCAACTCGATCGGCACCGACCGCAGGTTCCTCGCCGCCTACCTGCCGGACATCGAGGAGTACCTGCACTACCGCTCGGTCGACGTGTCGTCGATCAAAGAGCTCGTGCGCCGCTGGTATCCCGATGTGCTCGCCCGGCGTGGATGGAAGGCGGGAACGCACCGCGCCCTCGACGACATCCGCGAAAGCCTCGCCGAGCTGCGGCTCTACCGCGAGCTCGTGTTCTCGACACCCGACGTCGTGCGTGAGCGGCTGGACGCCAAGAACACGGCGCCGGTGGCTCAACTCGCGGAGCCCTAGCCGTGCGAGCGGCGGTGGTCAAGACCTACGGCGGGCCGGAGGCGATCGTCGTCGAGGCCGTCCCCGATCCGGAACCGACCAGCGACGAGATACTTGTACGTGTCGTCAGCAGTGCCGTCAACCGCGCCGACACGATGCAGCGCCAGGGCGGGTACCCCGATCCGCGCGGTCGCACCGGCCCCGAGGTTCTCGGGCTCGAGTTCGCCGGCACGGTCGTCGCCACCGGCGCCGGCGTCACCTCGTGGCAGGTCGGCGACGCCGTGATGGGGATCGAGGCGGGCGGGTGCAACGCCGAGTTGGTCACCACGCACGAACGCCAGGCGCTGCCCGTACCGGCGAACGTGACACTCACCGACGCCGCCGCGATCCCCGAAGTGTTCCTGACCGCGTGGGACGCGCTCGTCGTGCAGGGCGGCCTCACCAGTGGGCGCTGGGCTCTGGTGCACGCCGGCGCGTCAGGCGTGGGCACAGCGGCGATCCAGCTCGCCAAAGCGATCGGGGCGCGCATCGCCGTGACATGTTCGGCCGGCAAGGCCGACGCTTGTCGCGAGCTCGGCGCGGATCTCGTGCTCGAGCGCTCGCCGGCCGATTGGGCGGCGGCTCTCAAGGACGCCGTACCCGAGGGCGTCGACACCGTGCTCGACGTGGTCGGCGGCGAGGAGGCCAACCGCAACCTCGCCGCTGTGCGATCGCAGGGAACGATCGTTCAGGTGGGGCTGATGGGCGGCGGCCAGACGCCTGTGAACCTCGGACTCTTGCTGGTCAAGCGCGTGCACTGGATCGGCACGGCGTTGAGGACGCGGCCGCTCGAGCAGAAGATCGCTCTGGCGCAACGGTTCCGGCGCGAGGTGATCCCCTTGTTCGAATCGGGTTCGCTGCGCCCCGTGATCGACTCTCGCTTCGCGCTCGACGGCATCGTCGAGGCGCATCGCCACATGGACGCCAACGCCAACGTCGGCAAGATCCTGCTGGAAGTCTCGTCGTAACGCCGCAGCCGTACCGAGCTTCGCTTCATTCCGCAGCACTTCGCGTATCACGGCCGCTCCCGGTGCCTCTGTGACTGAGAACCGTTCGGGAGGACGGCAACCCGAGAGGCCATGACGATGACGCTGACCGAAGTGACACCGAACCACAAGGAACTGCTCGAGGCGATCGCGTACGAGTCGGTCGTCACCAACGGATCGAGCTACGCGCGCTGCGCCGACGGCCATGGCACGCTGACCCATCTGTTCTTCTCCGACGACGAGTTCGACATCGCCCGCGCCAAGGCGATCTGCTCGCGATGCGGTCTCGCCGAGGCATGCCTGTCGGGCGCGCTGGAACGGGCCGAGGTCTACGGCGTCTGGGGCGGTCAGCTCGTGGTCGACGGAGTGATCATCGCCGTCAAACGCGGGCGCGGCAGGCCGCCCAAGCACCCGCGCCCGCAAGTCGTCGTCGACGAGGTACCGGTTCCCCCTCACCTCGTCGCCTGACAGCGCGGCGCCCGAGCCGGCGGCGGAGCCGGCTCGGGCCCGCGCAAGTCGGGCGAAGCCCCACTAGTGACGGTGACAGAAACCTCCTTGACGCGGACTACACGCGCGTGGTTTTGTAGGAACCCGTTGCGCGAAGGCCGCGCACGAACCGAGCCCGAAAGGCGACTCCGATGACAGAGACGATGCTTCACCAGGCCCACGTGGCCGGTCAGGCGCGTCTCGGCGTCGCCTGTCCCGGTGTATCGCGTTCATGGCGTTCGGCGCGCGTGGCCTCGGATCTCCGCCGTTGCGGGAGCACATTCGTGCTTCCCACCAACGGATACATGCCGAACGCCAACATCCCGGCCGCCGTCCCGGCGTTCATGGCAATGGCCACGACGACCAAGCGGCGCACCCGGCACCTCGGGACGAGGACGACGTAACACCAACGTCGAAGACCTCACCACCGAGGCCGCCGGGTTCCGAACCCGGCGGCCTTTCTCGTTTTTCAGCTTCTGACGACAACACCCGCAACACGACAAAAGGACAGACAGATGAACCTCATTCAGGTCCAGGCGATCGACGAGTTCTCGATCTCGACCCGCCCGGTCGCTCGCTGCGCGGACGGCAACGGCACACTCACCCCGCTCTTCTTCTCGGATCATGTCCTCGACATCGCTCGCGCCAAGGCGATCTGCGCCAAATGCGCCCTGCGCGAGCAGTGCCTGGCGGACGCCCTCGAGCGCGAAGAGCCATGGGGCGTGTGGGGCGGCGAGCTGCTCTCGGGTGGCCGGATCGTCTTCAACAAGCGACCGGGTGGCCGACCTCCGAAGCGGCCTCGGCCGCCCGTGATCGTGAACGAGCTCGGCATCGTCGACATCGAGGAGAGCGTGCTCGCCGACCTCGATTTCGACGAGCTGGGTCCGGATCTCGATCACGACTTCGAACCGATCACCGTCTGATCAGCCTCCCGATCAGACGGGATTGCCCGCCCCTGGAGCCCGCTTCCCCCACGGGCTCCGGGGGCGCCGGCGCGTCGGGGCCACGGCACGGCATTCCGCCGACGCACCGAGCGCGCATGTCATGATGAACTTCGTGGCGCGAATCAATGGGCGGCGTCCGGACGCCCAGTTCGCGATCACCGGCGTACTCGGTCCGGGTAGCAACGCCCACGGCCCAACGAGTTCCTGCACCTGCCGACAGGCCGCAAGCTGACGGCAGCGCTGGCGATGTTGCTCAGGGATCACGCGAACCGCGAATAAGGATCTTGCGCCTGGCCCTATCGCACGAGCGGCACGGGGTCGAGCCGCGGCAACGTGTGCGAGTGCGAGGCAGCAGCGGCGGCGTAGTCGATCGTCTCCGGCCTGGGCGTGCGCATCCGCTTGGCGGCGATCGCCAGCGGAATGCCCAGCGCCGACAGGATCGCCATCACCAGCGCCACCCGCGCGAACCCCGAGGCGAGCGCGTCGTCGACCTCTTTGCCCGCGTCCAGCTTGCTCGTCGTCGTGCCGCTGTACACGGCGGCGGCGACGGCGGTGAACACGGAGGCGCCGACGTAGCGCGCCATGTTCGAGATGCCTGATGCAGCACCGACCTGCTCAGCCGGCACCGCGCTCGTCGACACTGACGAGCAGGGACCGTTCGTCATCGACATGCCGACGGCGGCGACCAGGAACGGGATTACGAAGGCCGCGTACCCCCACGACGACTTGGTGAGGGCGAGCACGCCGAAGCCGGCGGCGGTGATGCCGAAGCCCAGCGCGACCACGGTGGCGGCCCCCGCCTTCTGCGCCATCTTCGGAACCAGCGGCGCCGACACCACCAATCCGATCGTGGCGGGCAACGTGGCGAGCCCCGCGTCGAGCGGCGACATCGCCAGGGCCGCCGGATCCTGGAAGTAGAGGCTGACGACGAACATCAACCCGTTGATGGTGCCGGCGCCGATCAGGATGCCGAGCGTCGCCCCGATCAGCACCCGGTTGCGCATCAGCGCCAGGTCGACCAGCGGCGCCTGCGAGCGCTGCTCCACGGTGACGAACAGGAACACCGAGGCAGCCGAGACGAGTAGACACACGAGGACTCCCGGCGACGTCCAGCCCCAGTCCGCGCCCTTGGAGACGGCGAGGATGAGCGGGGCCAGGATCGTGGCAATGAGCACTGTGCCGAACCAGTCGATCGATCGCGGCCGCGTCGGGTCGAGTGACTCCTCGATCGAACGCAACGTGATCGGGATACAGGCTGCAGCGATCGCGGCGTCGATCCAGAAGAGCCCCTCCCAGCCGGTCGAGTCGACCAGCAGCCCGCCGACGAGGGGACCGGCGGCGGCACCGACCGCTGACGCCGCGCCCCACAGCGAGACCGCCTTCAGTCGTTCGGACCCGCTCGAGGCGACGGTGAGCAGGCTCAGCCCCGAGGCCAGAATCGTCGAACCTGCCGCGCCCTGGATGCAGCGTCCGACGATCACGCCGGTCTGTGTATCCGAGAGGGCGATCAGCACGCAGGAGGCGATGAACAGCACCAGGCCGCCGATGAAGATCTTGCGGCGGCCGAACACGTCGCCCAGCGCGCCGGAGGTCACGATGAAGGCGGCGCCGACCAGCGAGTAACCGGTGACCGCCCACTGCAACGTGCTGACCGGCGCGTTGACGTCCTCGGCAATCGCCGGCAGCAGGATCGTCACCGCAGACGTGTTGGCGTTCACGACGAGGGTCGACACGCAGGTGGCGGCGAGCACGCCCAAGCCGGCAGGGATCCCGCGTTCTTCCGTTGATCCAATCGCGTCGCTCATGCGCCCCCGAGTGCCGGTGTCGGGCAATCCGCCACGTGCGACCCTAGTCGCAATGGTCGGCAATAGCCTCGAAGCATGTCAAGCCGCCGTCGCCTGCTCGCAGCAGTCGCGGGGGTCGCGCTCGGCCTCTGCGGGGTCGGCGCGTTGATGGCCTTCACCGGCGACGATGACGACGTCGACGGTGAGTTCGTGCTCGACCAGCCAGGGATCTACCCCGAGCCGGTCACGACGATCGACCAGTCGGGTAAGCCGTTGCCCGACATCGAACTCCAGGACGCGAATGGTCAGCCGGTCCGGTTGCACTCGTTCACGGGCGAGCCGCTCGTGATCAACATCTGGTACTCGACCTGCGTCCCGTGTGCGCGCGAGCTACGCGACTTCGCCGACGTGAGCGACGAGCTGGGCGACTCGGTGCAGTTCGTGGGCGTCGATCCGGTCGACGAGACCGACACGATGCTGGCGTTTGCTGCCGAACGGGGCGTCAAGTACCCGCTGTTGCGCGACGCCGATGGTGAGCTGATCACGAGCGCTCTAGTGGCGATCTTTCCCACGACGCTGTTCGTATCGCCTGACGGTCGGATCGTGCACCAGACGGGCGCCATCGGAGCAGACGACCTGAGAAGGACGATTGCCGACCTCTTCTAGCGTTGCTAGATGTAGCGCATGGCGTGCGCCTCGGCTGTGAGGCAGTCGCGGTGGTCGGGATGGGCGATCGCGATCAGCGCGAGGGTGCGCTCCCGGATCGACCGCCCGCGCAACTCGGCGACGCCGAACTCGGTGACTACCTT
>DASQTR010000502.1:0-6712 GCA_035641795.1 Ilumatobacter sp. | reverse complement strand
AACAGAGCGGTCGCACGATCGAGATCCAGCGCCTGATCGGCCGCAGCCTGCGCGCCGCCTGCGACATGACGATGCTCGGCGAACGCCAGGTGGTCGTCGACTGCGACGTGCTGCAAGCTGACGGCGGCACGCGCACGGCGTCGATCTGTGGCGGCTATCTGGCACTTCACGACGCGCTCGCTCGCGTTGTCGGGCGCGGCGCTCTCACCGCCCACCCCCTGCACTCGTTCTGCGCCGCCGTCAGTGTCGGCATCGTCGGCAGCGTGCCGGTGCTCGACCTGCCCTACGTGGAGGACAGCAGGGCCGAGGTCGACATGAACGTGGTGATGCTCACTCCGGTTGCCGGAGGTGACCCGCGCTTCGTCGAGGTCCAGGGCACCGCCGAAGGCATGGCGTTCACCCGCGGCGAGCTCGACTCGCTGCTCGGCCTGGCGGAGTGTGGGCTGAAGGAGATCACGGCGCTGCAGCACGAGATGGTGGCGGTTCCACCGCCGCCACGATGAGCGCGATCGGTCCGGCGCTGTGCCTCGTCTGTGCGTCCGCCAATCCCGACAAGGTGGCGGAGATCGCCGCCATCCTCGGCGACGCTGTGGAGCTGCTCCCGCGGCCGCCGGAGGTACCTGAGGTCGTCGAGGACGCCGACACGTTGGAGGGCAACGCGCGCCTGAAGGCGTCTGCGATCTGCGCCGCCACCGGGCTCGCCGCCGTTGCCGACGACACCGGCCTCGAGGTACTCGCGCTCAACGGCGCCCCGGGCGTTTACGCGGCGCGCTATGCCGGCGACGGTTGCACGTACGCGGACAACCGCCACAAGCTGCTGCGCGAGCTCGCCGGGGCAGCCGATCGCCGTGCCCAGTTCCGCACGGTGGCGTTGGTTCGCTGGCCTGACGGCGCCGAGCTCGCCGCCGAGGGCGTGTGCGCCGGCATGATCAGCGACGTCGAGCGCGGGACACGCGGCTTCGGCTACGACGCCGTGTTCGTGCCCGACGAGGGCGACGGCCGCACGTTCGCAGAGATGTCCGACGCCGAGAAGAACGCCGTGTCGCACCGCGGGCGTGCGTTCCGCAACCTCCTGGCCGCCCTCCAAGGTGTCTGACACCGCTTGCGGCGTCTGACACCAAGCTGTCGCGCACCGCCCGGTGTCAGGCACGCGGCTTGCTTACGGGTTTCGCAGCCCACGGCTCGGCGTGCCAGACACCAATCCGCGAGGGGCTCGAGACGCCTGGTCACCAGCCGCGTAGGTCGATCGGCCAGCGGTCGACCACTTCGCCGCCACTGGTGATCCAGGCCGCCTCGTGCATCGACATCGTCGGATCGACGTGAGCCGGTACGACACGCACGCGGTCACCCACGGATACCGGCGCGCCGGGGGAGAACGTGACGTGCTCGTCAGAGCAGAACCACACCTCGCCGCCGACGATCGACGGGTTGCCGTGGTCCATGCCGAGCGCCTTCAGGCCGACGTCGGCGACCGCCCAGTCGGCGCACACCGAGATCACGGTCCCGAGCACGTGGACCGCCTGCCCGAACGGCAGTCCGAGCGTGCCGTAGTGGCTGTCCATCAGCGCGTAGCTGCCCGCCTGGATCTCTGTGACTCCGGTTTCGCCGTGCAGGTCGTGGGTACCGGTCCCGCCGGCGCTGACGATCTCGCCGCCGACGTCGGCGTGTGCCTGCCGCAGCAACGCCATCGACTGCTCGACCGCCGCCAGCCGCTCAGCCCGTCCAGCGACCATCATCAGGTGACCCTCGTAGCCCATCACCCCCCGCACGTCGATTCCGCGTGCACGCGCACGGTCGGCCAGCGCGCCGGCGGCATCTGGCGCGACCCCGCACCGGGGCAGGCCGACGTTGACGTCGATCACGCACCGCTGCAGGCCGACGGCGACAGCGGCCTCGAGCGTCGCGTCGGAGTCGATCGCGATCGTCACCGGCACGCCGAGCTCGGCCATCGCAGCCAGGCGCGCCGGGTCGACGGTCTCGTTGGCGAGCAGCAGATCGGCGCCGAGACCGGCGCGCGCCATGCCGACGACCTCGCGTGGCGTCGCGCACGTGAACGTCGTGTGACCGGCGGCGTACTGAACCGCCGCCAGCGCCGTGCACTTGTGCGCCTTGACGTGCGGACGCAGCCGGTCACCGGGCAGCACTGTCCCCATCGTCGCCACGTTGCGGTCGAGCATTTCGGCATCGATGAGGAGGCACGGCGTGGCGAGCTCGTCGATGTTCAGCACACCCAGCAGCGTGCCACGCCGGCGGCTACTGCGTGATCACGAGCTCGTCGACACGGACGTCGTTCCAGCGGCTGAGCCAACCGCGTAGGTCCGGGAACGCCATGGGTCGGGCGATGCCGTATCCCTGGGCGACGTCGCAGCCGAGTGTCGTGAGCGCGTTCCAGATCTCGGCGTTCTCGACGCCCTCCGCCACCACGTCCAGCCCGAGCTCGTGGGCGAGCCCGATCAACGACGCGACGATCAGCCGATCACGCGGCTCCGTCGTCAGGGCGGCCACGAAGTCGCGGTCGATCTTGACGCGGTCGACGTCGAGTAGGCGCAGGGTCTGGTACGACGAGTAGCCGACGCCGAAGTCGTCGATCGCGATGCGGACGCCCTCCTGCCGCAAGCGGCTGATCGTGTACGTGCTGCGCTCGACGTTGGTCACGATCGCCCGTTCCGTCACCTCGAGCTCGAGCCGCGCCGGCGGGAACCCCGACTTGTCGAGGACGCCCAACACCTCGTCGGCGAAGCTCGCGTCCTGCAGGCTGCGGGCCGAGACGTTCACGGCCAGCTTGACGTCGCCGGCGCTGGCCGTGATCATGCCGACCGTTGCCGCCCGCAGCACGAGCTCCGTGATCGGGCCGATCAGATCGGTCTGCTCGGCGACCCCGATGAACTCGCTCGGCGGGATCGAGCCATGCTCGGGATGCTGCCACCGGATCAGCGCCTCCACCGTGTCGACCGCACCGTCGGCCATCCGGAGCTGGGGCTGGAAGTGGATGTGCAGCTGATGATCGGCGAGCGCCTCACTGAGGTCGCTCAGCAGGCTCAGCCGTCCCCGCTGCGGCGACTTGATGCAGTTGTCGTAGAACTCGATCGGCGTTCCGCAGCGCTTGGCCTTGTACATGGCGACATCGGCGGCGCGCAGCAGTTCGGCGGCCGTGTGACCGTCGCCTGGCGCGGTGGCGACGCCGATGCTCACGCCGACGGTCAGCGGGAAGCCTTCGATCGCGTGTGGTGCCGAGATCGCGTTGTGGATCGCCACGATCTCCCCGGACGAACGAACCGGGTCGGTGCCTGCCTGGATGATCACCGCGAACTCGTCACCGCCAAGGCGGGCGGCAGCGGTCTCGGCCGGCAGGCTGCGCTCCAGCCGTTCGGCGAAGGCGACCAGCAACGCGTCGCCGATCTCGTGGCCGAGTCGATCGTTGATCTCCTTGAAGCCGTTGAGATCCATCAGCAGCACACGCGGTTCGGCGCCGGTGCGCGGGTCGACGAGGGCATCGTTGAGGTGATCCATGAAGGCGCGTCGGTTGGCGAGTCCGGTCAACGCGTCGTGATGCGCCTCGTGCGCGCGCTCGAGCGCCTGGCGCGTCGACCGGAACACCAGCATCGACGTGATCGCCAGCAGCGGCGCCATGACGAGACTGAAGTCGATGCCGATCACCCAGATCGGCGCCAGCGAGAT
This sequence comes from Ilumatobacter sp., assembly GCA_035641795.1. Lineage (GTDB taxonomy): Bacteria > Actinomycetota > Acidimicrobiia > Acidimicrobiales > Ilumatobacteraceae > Ilumatobacter. The sequence continues at coordinate 3,034 of DASQTR010000502.1, read as the reverse complement.
CAACGCCCCCTCGGCGGTGATGCGCACGCCCAGTCCACGACGCAGCAATGCGAGGAACGAGATGCGCCGCCGCAGCGAGATCGTGATCGCCGCGATCGCGGCGTTCAGCCCGACGATCGACATGCCCGCGACGACGATGGCGATGCCCCAGTCCCAGGGGACCGTGTCCTTCTGGGTGATCGAGCCGTGCACGCCGAGCGCCAGCAGCATCATGCCGGCGCTCGACAACGAGAGTGCCGTGCCGGCGATGTGGCGGACGACGACGGACACCGGCTCCACCTGCGCCGTGGCGTTGAGCAGGGCGCCCACCAGCGCCACCCCGACGCCGGCCGCCGGCGATCCGAGCAACATCAGGGCGTAGGCGAACAGCCAGAGCGGCGTGACCAGCCCGATCGGGCCGAACCGGATCCATGTGCGGGGCGTGCGTTCACAGATCAGGAGCAGCGCCGCGAAGACCCCGAACGCGCGCCAGTTCACCTCGAGCGGCTGGAGTCGGAGCTCCGTCCAGAGCAGGAACCACGTCATGGCCGCGCCGAGCAGCACGATGGTGAGCGTCGCCAGCACGCCTCGCGGCGTGCGGTTGGAGTCGGTACGTTCAGTCATCGGTCGAGCGGCGCGGTCGAGCAGGACGCCAACTCGCGTATCGACACCGAACGCCTCTCAATGGATTCAAGAACGGGTCAAGCAGCCCAGCGTGCAGTGGTCGCGCGGGGCTCCGCAGGTGATCCCTATCCTGGTCTTGTCGCCGACGTAGCCCAATGGCAGAGGCACGAGGTTTAGGTCCTCGTCAGTGAGAGTTCGAATCTCTCCGTCGGCACGCGTTGAGCTCGTGTCAGACACCACTGGCGTGGTGTCAGGAGAGCCAGCGGATTGGTCGCTCCGGTGCCTGGCACCCCAGTCACGTACATGAACCCGTCGGAGGACTGGGTGCCTGACACCAAGCTGTGGCGCGCCGCCCGGTGTCAGGCACGCGGCGTTCTTACGGGTTTGGCAGCCCCGTGGCTCGGCGTGCCAGACACCGATCTGCGGGGTCTCCAGACACCGGTTGCGTCAGGTGACTGGCATCCAGGCCAGCACCACGCCGGCGACCTGGACGTCGGTGCGCTCGAGACCGATCGAGATCGTGCTGGTCGAATCGGCTCTGGCCTGCCACCTGGCGTCGATCTCGGCGATCTCGCCGGCCAACTCCGCCTCCAGATCAGCAAGATCCTGGTGCAGTCGGCCAACCTTGCCTTCCGCGGCATCGACCCGCTCGCGGGCCGCCGCAGTGCGACCGCGCCGACCCGCCGCCGAGCCCAACGACCGCAAGGTCCGGCTGCGAGACCGCCCGCCGAGCAGATCGCCGAGGATCGAGCCCGCGGTCGACAGCAATTCGTCGTTACGCCGGCCCTCGGCCTCCGCATGCAGCACGTCGACCCGATCCTCTGCTGCAGCGATGGCGTCACGTGCACGCGTCGCCTTGGCCTCGTACTTGTCGCGCAGCTTGGCGATCTCGGCGGCGGCACGGTCGTCGGCGACTGCGTCGCAACGGGCGGCGAAGTCGGTGGGCGACTCACCCGGGCGCGCGTAGAGCTTCAGGTCGGGGTTCGCCGGCAGCTCGATCGTGACGCTGCGCGCGAGGTGGTCGCGCAGGCCGCGCTCGATCACGCCGAAGTACGACTTGCTGTCGAGCGGCGCGGCGGTGATGCGATACACAGCAGCGCTCTGCGGCTCGGTTCGCAGGTCGCGGTCGTCGTAGTCGACGGGCGTCGCACGCGACGGATCAGGCGGGTCCGTCAACTCGCTCAGCACGCACTCGTACTCCTGGTCGTGCGTCAGCGCCGCCTTCGTGTCGTCGTACCGCAGCCGTACGCGGCAGACGACCACCGGCTCCAGTTGAGTGCCGCTCGCATCGCCGCCGGCGGCGGCCAACCAAGGGGCTGCCACATCGATCCACCGCACGGCGATCCCTTCCGCGACTTTGGGCATCACGCTCGTCTCATCGGAGCCGAGGTCGGACGCTCCGGGCGGTGGCACTACTGCCGCCGTGTCGCTCGACGCGGTGGTCCTGCGGCCCGCCGTCAGGGATGCGATCTGGTCTCGGGTCATCGGCCCGCGCAGGTAGCTCATCGCCCAGCGCGTGGTGAACACCTCGGTCGAGTCACGGCCGGCGCGGCGCAGCACGAACTCGCGCTTCGCCAGCCCTGAGATCGTCGCCGCAACAGCGTTGACGTCGATGCCGCCGCTCGCCGAGCTCAGCCCGTCGGTGAGGCGTTGCTTGTCGCGCTCGGTCTGGAGCCGGCCGATCATCCACGTGCCGGCGTTCGAGAGGGCCTTGTAGTCGACATCGACCGGGTTCTGGGTGGCGAGCACGACACCGAGGCCGAACGCCCGCGCCTGCTTCATCAGCGTCATGACCGGCTTCTTGGTCGCCGGGTTGGCCGTGGGCGGCAGGTAACCGGCGACCTCGTCCATGTAGAGCAGGGCGCGCAGTTCGGTGGTACCGGACTGACGCCGCATCCACGTCACGAGCTTGCTCAGCACGAGCGCGGTCACGAACTGGCGCTCCTCGTCGGACAAGTGCGCAGTCGTCACGATCGCGCATCGCGGCTTGCCATCGTCCGTGTAGAGCATCGACCCGATGTCGAGCGCCGGACCATCTGCCCACGCCGCAAATGACGGCGAAGCGAGTAACCCGTTGAGCTTGAGTGCGAGCTCCAGCCGGGCGTCCGCCGGGAAGAACTGGTCGAGCTCGAACACGCCCAGCTTCCGGATCGGCGGATTGCCGACCATGCCGACCAGCGCCGGCAGGTCGAGCGGGCGTCCCTCACCCCACGTGTGGGCGATCAGGTTCGACAGCAAGATGTGCTCGCGGCTCGTCAGCGGATCGGCACCGACGCCGACAAGGCCGAGCAGTCCCGAGACGTAGCCGTCGATCTCGTCGCCGACGACCTCGGCGTCGCCGGTGTCGACCGGCACCTGGAGCGAACCGACGACGTTGATGGGAACGCCGGATCGCGATCCGGGCGTGTAGATCGTGAAGTCCGCCGCGGAT
>DASQTR010000501.1:0-9065 GCA_035641795.1 Ilumatobacter sp. | reverse complement strand
GATCGCCGCCGCCACCGGTTGCGGCCCGGATCAAGCGCACCGGCTGCTGATCCAGCAGTCCCAGCACGAGAACCGCAAGGTGCGGGAGATCGCGGCAGAGATCGTCGCCCGCGGTTAGTCACGAACCGGCCAGCAGGCGATGCAGCTCGTTCAGCGACTCGCGCAGGGATCCCATCGTCGGCGGCAGGCTGGCGACGATGGCGCTGACCCGTTCCCGCTCGAGCAGCAGCCGATGCATCTCCTCGAGCAGCTGGATCACAGCGGTCGGTGAGAGCGGCGCCATCGCCGCCGAGCGTCGGGTGATCTCGAGTTCGGGGAGCGTCATCACGCCGGCCAGCATACGAACACGCGTTCGGTCGTACAAGCCGGGCAGACCGTAGCGCGAGAACGCCGCGACACCGGGCGGCCGGAGGGAGATTGCCGTCCGCTTGGTGTCGCGGCGTCGCCGCTCAAGATGTCCTGGTCAGGACATCTTGGATTCTTCGACGTAGTGCTCGCCGTCAGGCGACACGTGCCGTTCCGTCACGTAGTGACGGTTGCGCCACGACGTCCAAGCAGCGGCTTGGAAGAGGGCGACGAGCAGTGCAATGCCGCCACCTGCCATGAGGATCCATCCAATTGCGTCGATGTCCACGCCCTCCGCCTGGCGATCGACCGCAAACGTCAGGATCGCGCCGGCAACGATGAGCACGATTCCGAGTGCCGCATACATGGATTGAAGCCTCCTTGGGTTATGGGGCCTCTGTCAGCCCGACGAGGCTGCCGTACCCAAACGGGTGACGGGATAAACGCGTCCGCACGCCGTTTACTGTGACGTCGATGTGTGGACGCTTCGTGTCGTCGTCGTCACCCGAGCGGATCGCCGAGTACTTCGGCGCCGAGACCAATGTCGAGTCGCTCGGTCCGAACTTCAACGTGGCCCCCACCAACGACATCTACGGCATCGTCGAGACGCCCGACGGGTCGCTCGAGCTGCAGGTGTTCCACTGGGGTTTGATCCCTGTGTGGGCGAAGGATCGCAAGATCGGTCAGAAGATGATCAACGCTCGGTGCGAGACCGTCGCCGAGAAGGCGGCGTTCAAGGGCGACTTCAAGAAGCACCGTTGCATCATCCCGATGGACGGCTTCTACGAATGGGCCGCCGGTGTCGAGGGCGGGCCGGTAACGAAGGCCGGTAAACCGGCGAAGCGTCCGCACTTCATCCATCGCATCGACGGCGAACCGCTGGCGGTCGCCGGGCTGTGGTCGGAGTGGAAGGACCGCTCGGAAGGGTCGGATGCGCCGTGGCTGCACAGCGCGACGATCCTGACCACCAGCGCCAACGGCACGATGTCGGCGATTCACGACCGGATGCCGGTGATCCTGCCCAAGGCGATGTGGCACCTGTGGCTCGATCCGACCAATCAGAACATCGACGTGCTCTCCAAGCTGCTCGTGCCCGCGCCCGACAACCTGCTGACGATGCACGAGGTTGCGCCCGACGTCAACAACGTGCGCAACAAGGACGCGGCGCTGATCGAGCCGCAAACGAGCACAGCGCAAGGCAAGTTGTTGGACTGACCGGTCCGGGCGCCGGGGAGGATGATTTCGTCGTGTTGCGTCGAATCATCGCTTTCCGTCAGGACGAGGTCGGCGATTGGATCGCCGACCTCGCGTGCCTGCACAGCCAGCACGTCCGGCACCAGCCTCCGTTCTTCGACCGTAACTGGGTGCTCACCGAGTCAGGACGAGCGGCACGGGCGGGAACGGAGATCGCGTGCCCCCTGTGCGACCGCGGCGAGTTGCCCGACGGGCTGCACATCCGTCGGCAGGTCGGCCCGTTCACGGAGGAGACACTTCCCACCGGGCTGCGTGCCGATCACCGACTGGCGGACGGCGTCTGGGGGCGGCTACGCGTGACGTCCGGCACCGCCCGATTCCGATTGGAGTCGGATGATCCACTCGACGTCCGGCTGACGGCGGGCGACGAGCAGGCGATACCGCCGACGATGATCCACCGAGTGGAGCCGGAGGGGCCGGTCGAGCTCGTGGTCGAGTTCTTGGTCCGAAGCGAGACCTAGTCGACAGCGAGACCTAGTCGACCAGTGCTTGGTACACCAGACGCTTCAGGTTGGTGCGCAACGTGAGCGTGCCCGTGGGGAGCAACTGGGTCATGAACACGACCGCGATCTGCTCGGAGGGATCACACCAGAAGATGGTGCTGGCGGCGCCGCCCCACGCGTACTCGCCGGCCGAGCCGAGCACCCGGTTGTGCACCGGGTCGAGCATGACCGAGAAGCCCAGCCCGAAACCGACACCGTCGTACATCGTCTCCGCCGACAGCGGCCGTCCGATCGTCTCTACGTCGGCGCCGCCAGGCAGGTGGTTGCGGGTCATGTAGTCGACGGTGCGCGTGCCGAGCAGGCGCACGCCGTCGAGCTCGCCACCGTTGAGCATCATGTGGCAGAAGCGGAGGTAGTCGGCGGCCGTGCCCCAGAGGCCGCCACCGCCGGAGAGGAAGTCGGGCAGCTCGCGGTCGGTGCGCTCGAGCGGATTGATCACGGCTTTGCCGGTCGCCGGGTGCGGTCCATACAGGCGCGCCACACGATCGATCTGGTCGTCGCGTACGTAGAAGCCGGTGTCGACCATCTTGAGCGGGGACAGGATGCGCTCGTCCAAGAATCGGTCGAGCGACATGCCGGACAGGACCTCCACGACGCGCCCGAGAACGTCGGTCGACACCCCGTAGTTCCACTCGCTGCCCGGTTGGAACAGCAGCGGCAGCCCCGCCCAGCGGTCGCAGCAGTCGGCCAGTGTGAGGCCCTCAGGTGCACCCCACTCGAAACCCCCCTTGCGGTAGAGCTCGTCGGTGACGTGGCGGTGGTGCCATCCGTAGGTGAGGCCGGACATGTGCGTCAGCAGGTGCCACATCTGGAGCGGGCGCGTGACGGGCTCGGTCACAGGAGCAGCCGCGGGACCGCCTCGGTACACACGCGCGTCCGCGAAGGAGGGGATGAACTTGGCGACCGGATCCTTGAGCTCGAACGCCCCCTCCTCGTACAGCATCATCGCCGCGACCGATGTGATGGGCTTGGTCATCGAGTAGATGCGCGCCAGCGTGTCGTCGGTCCACGGGATGCCGGCGTCGATGTCGCGCAGTCCGGCGGTCGACGAGTGTGCGACTTGGCCGTTGCGCGACACCGCGATCTGCCAGCCAGGCAGCTGCCCTGCGTCGATGTAGCGCTGGAAGCCGGCGTCGATGCGGGCCAGCCGATCCGCTGCGAACCCGAGCGCCGAGGGATCTTGGGAGACGTCGAGCGACATGCCGTCAGCTTCTCATGAGCGAGGGCCGAGCGCGCCAACAGCTTCAGTCGACGACGTGATCGTGGTGGCCGTTGGCGCGGAGCGCTTGGCGGATCGATGTGGCTGCAGCTTCGAGCGCGAAGCGGTCGACGTCGACGGCGGCGTTGGCGAAGTTGAGCTGCGACATGTCGTTGGTGGGCACGACGTGGATGTGGGCGTGGGGGACTTCGTAGCCGGCGATGATGACGCCCACCCGTGCCGGATCGAAGGCGCGTACGAGTGCCGATCCGATCGTGTGCGTGATCTCGAACAGATGCGCCGCCAGCGCCGGAGCGGCGTCCACCCAGTGGTCGACCTCTTCGACCGGCACGATCAAGGTGTGTCCGTGCGCCAGCGGGTTGATCGAGAGCAAGGCGACGCACTGCTCGTCACGCCAGACGAACGTGCCGGGGATCTCGTGGTTGATGATGCGGGTGAAGATCGTCGCCATGCGCGCACTCTAGGAGTCGCCAGGAGCGGCCTCGCCTCGCCGGCGCTCTAGATTCGGCGCCGTGGAGCAAGTCGTTGCGGGGCGTGAGGTCGACACGATCTGGACGATCCCCAACCTGTTCACGCTGATCCGGTTGCTCTGTCTGCCGTTGTTCCTCTGGCTGCTGTTCGGGTTGCCGTCACGGCAGGCCGCGGCGTGGCTGCTCGGCGGTCTGTGCGCGACCGACTGGGTCGACGGCTATCTCGCCCGGCGTCTCGGCCAGACGAGCGAGTTCGGCAAGAAGTTCGACCCGACCGTCGACCGCCTCGTGTTCATCGTGTCGATCATCGCCATCATGATCAACGGGGCGATGCCGATCTGGTGGGGCACAGCGGTGCTCGCACGCGAGATCGCAGTGGGCGTCACGATGGCGATCGCCACGTTGTTCTTCGGGATGGCACGGTTCGACGTGACGTTTCTGGGCAAGCTGGCGACGTTCCTGTTGATGTTCGCCGTGCCGGGTTTCCTGATGGCCGAGAGCAGCGTGCCGGCGGCCGACTGGTTCGGGATCGCGGCGTGGTGTCTCGGCATTCCGGGTCTCATCCTCAGCTACTACACGGCGTGGGACTACGTGCCGAAGATCCGCGACGGCATTCGCGCCGGCCGCACCGACCCATAGGCGCAGGTGAGTAGCTTGGCTGCCCCCCGAAGCCCGTCAAGTACGGTTGCGCCATGAACATCCCGGAGGAGCTGCGCTACTCGACGGAGCACGAGTGGGCGCGCCGTCTCGACGACAGCTCGCGGGTGCGCATCGGGATCACCGATTTTGCGCAGGACGCGCTGGGCGACGTGGTCTACGTCGACCTGCCGGCGGTCGGCACGCGGGTGGAGGCTGCCGAGGCGGTCGGCGAGCTCGAGTCCACGAAATCGGTGTCCGAGATGTACGCGCCGATCGGGGGAGTGGTCGTTGCCGTCAACGAGGCACTGGCCGACAACCCGCAGCTGCTCAACGAGGACCCGTATGGCGAGGGATGGTTGATCGAGATCGAGGCGGGTGACACGAGCCAGCTCGGCGCCCTGCTCGACGCGGACGGGTACCGCGCTCTGACCGAGGGCTGAGCGAGGGGGAAGGCCGCGGGAAGGCGCACGAAATAACGTGCGCGCGCACACATCATCAGAAGGAGCGCACATGCCCACCATGCCTGCCATTACACACGTCGCCGTGACCGTGAACGACCTTTCGGTGAGCGTGCCTTGGTACAGCCGCCTGTTCGACGCTGAGCCCGTGTTGGACGAAGACACCGGACCGTTCCACCACACCGTCTTTCTGCTCGGCAACACGCTGTTCGGCGTGCACGGCTTCCCCGAGCTGCAGTCGACGTCGCCGTTCGAGGAGCACCGTCCCGGGCTCGACCACGTCGCGTTCGGATGCGCCAACCGCGCGGAGCTCGAGGAGTGGCAGGCCCGGCTCGACGAGCTGGGCATCGCCCACGGTGGCATCGTCGACGCCCACTACGGATCCGGCCTGTCCTTCCGCGATCCAGACAACATCGCGCTCGAACTGTTCTGCCCTCCGTCCTGACCGAACGTCATGACCGCGACACCCGCGCCAGTGATGGCTGACACCGAGCTTTCGTCAGCTTGAGCGCTCGGTGTCAGACACCCTGCCGTGTGTCAGACACCACTGTGCACCGCTCCTCACGCTGGGCCAACTCAGGTTCCTGGTGCGGCGCGTAGTCTGCGTGCGATACGTTCCTGTGGCGCACGTTCCACGACGGCACGGTGAGGTCGAGGTTTAGGGTTTCATGGCGTATACATATTGCAACCAGTGCGGGCACCGGAACCCGCCTGAGAGCAACTTCTGTTCGAGTTGTGGCTCCGCGCTCGACGTGCTCGACGATCGAACGATCACACTGTCGGCGATCGACCCCTTGCAGGACGCGCCCGGCAACGGCGACGACATCACGATCCCTGTCGGTGAGCTGTCGAAGGACCGGGCCGTCCTGATCGTGCGCTCGGGCCCACAGGCCGGCTCGCGGTTCACGCTCGAGAGCGACGTGACACGCCTTGGCCGCCACCCCGACAGCGAGATCTCGCTCGACGACATCACCGTGTCCCGACGTCACGCCGAGGTGCAGCGAACCGCGGAGGGCTACATGGTCGCCGACTCCGGCTCGCTCAACGGCACCTATGTCAACCACGAGCGCGTCGAGCGCGCGGCGCTCCGCCACGGTGACGAGGTTCAGATCGGCAAGTTCCGACTCGTGTTCTTCGAGCGCACCGATGCCTGAGGTGACCGACACCGGGTTCCTCTCGATCGGCGAGGTGCTCGGGTTGCTGCTCGAGGAGTTCCCCGACATCACGATCTCGAAGATCCGGTTTCTCGAGAGCCAGGGACTGATCTCACCCGAGCGCACCGCCTCGGGTTACCGCAAGTTCTACAACGACGACGTCGAGCTGCTGAAGGTCATCCTTACCGAGCAGCGGCGCAACTACCTGCCCCTACGGGTCATCAAGGACCGCCTCGACTCCGGTCTGATCGACCGCACCGGCGAGCACAACCGCCCGAACGGCGGCCCGCCCGTATCCTCCCTCGAGGAGCCGGTCGAGGCGATCGAGGACCGATCCAACGCCCCGGACGACGAAGGCACGGCGGAGGCCGCCGCCGCCGTACCGCGCGCGAGCATCAGGGCCCACCCTGCCTCACGCCGCAAGTCCGGCCCGGAGCCGGACGACCGCGCCCATCCCGCTTCGGCGGACGACATCGTCGGCGAACCGTCTCAGGCGCAGTCGCAACTGCTGCCCGGCGTGATGCTCGAACGGCACGAGCTGTGCGCGATGGTGGGGATGAGCGACGACGAGCTCACGCAGCTCGAGACCTTCGGCATCGTCAGCCCTCGGCCAGGTGAGCCCGCGTTGTACACCGACGACGCGGTGGCGATCGCCAAGCCGGCGTGCGAGTTCATGCGGCTGGGCGTCGACGCCCGCCACCTCCGCTCCTGGCGGACGTCGGCCGACCGGGAGGCGTCGCTCTACGAGCAGCTCGTCACGCCTCGCTACCGGCAACGCAACCCTGAGGCGCGCGCGGAGGCGCTCAGCCAGCTGCGCCGGCTCGACGTGTTGGGCGCCACGTTGCGGGCGGCGATGACCCGCCAAGCGCTGCGTCGACACTTCGAATCCTGACCGCCGGCTGCCCGAACAGGCCACCATTGCTGCATCCGTAGTCCGCCAGTCGAGGCGGTAAGGTCGCGATCGATGACACCGATGGACCTGGTCGGCGTGCGGGTCGAGATCCCGGCGAACACGCCGATGGTGCTGCTACAGGAACGCGACGGCGAGCAGCGTTTGCTCCCGATCATGATCGGCGGTGCCGAGGCGTCGGCGATCCACTACGCGCTGGAGGGTGTCGAGCCACCGCGGCCACTGACGCATGACCTGTTCATGAACGTGCTGCAGTCGCTGGGCGTCAACCTCGAGCGGGTGGAGGTGACCGAGATCCGCGACCACACGTTCTACGCCGAGCTGCACCTCAGCACCCCGAACGGGCCAAAGGTCGTCTCCAGCCGGCCGTCCGACGCGATCGCCCTGGCGGTGCGGTTCGGGGCGCCGCTATTCGCGTCTGACGAGCTGCTCGACGAGGTCGGCCAGGTGCCGGCGCCGGAGCCCGAAGAGGAGCAGGAAGAGATCATCGACGAGTTCAAGGACTTCCTGAAGACCGTCAATCCGGACGATTTCGCATAGCCGGCTCGGTCGCAGCCAAACCGCTCATCCTCGCCGCTGACAGTCACGCCTCACCGTCCCCTTGACGGCGGTCGTAGGGGTGTTTAGGCTCAGCTGCTCACAACCTCGTAACTACACCGCTGTGTCGCGCTGCAGGAGCGAGCCTGGTTGGGGCAGGGCGCAGATTGCGCCGCGATGAAAACGGAGGGTCCGGTGGACGAAGGGTTCAGCGGCACGCAGGCGGCGAAGGTTGTCGGCATCACGTACCGACAGCTCGATTATTGGGCGCGCACCGACCTCATCCGACCCTCGCTGACCGACGCCGCGGGGAGCGGCAGCCGGCGCAGGTACAGCTACAAGGACCTGCTCGAGCTGCGCGTCATCAAGACCTTGCTCGACGCCGGAATCAAGCTCGAGTCAGTTCGCGAGGTGTTCGAGTACATGCGCCAGCACGTCGACAGCGACATCGCCTCGGCGCATCTCGTGATCAACGGCAACTCCGTCATGCTCGTCGAAGGCAACGAGTTGATCGACGTCCTCCGCAAAGGTCAAGGCGTGCTCAACGTTCTATCGCTGGCGAGCGTGAAGCAGGAAGTCGACGACCAGCTCCCCAACGCCGCCGAGCTACCGGGCGTTTCCGGTAACGGGTCATCGGCCCACCGGGCGACCCGCTGACCGGCGAGCTGCCGATGGCGCGCGTCTCGCCGCTGGACTCGGTGCATCGTTCGCTCGGTGCGCGCATGGTGCCGTTCGGCGGCTGGGACATGCCGCTCGAGTACACGGGCACGATCGAGGAGCACCTCGCGTGCCGGCGTTCGGCGACGGTGTTCGACGTGTCGCACCTGGGCACTGTGCGCATCGCCGGCCGGGATGCGTTCGAGCGCTTGCAACGGACGCTGACCAACGACCTCGCCAAGATCGCGCCGGGCCGAGCGCAGTACACCCACCTTCTCGACGACTCCGATGGCTCGGTGCTCGACGACATCATCGTGTGGTGGCACCCCGAGGAGGCGCCCGGCGAGCCGGTGTTCGACGTGATGCCGAACGCCTCCAATACCGACCGCGTGCTCGGCGCGCTCGGCGGCGACGACATCACCTCGAGCCGGGCGGTGCTCGCGGTCCAGGGGCCCGAGGCCAAGCAGCGTGTGGCGGAGTTCTGGCCGGAGGCGGCGGCCGTGGGCCGCTTCCGAGTCGCGGTGTGCTCGTGGAACGGTGTCGATTGCGTCGTCGCCGGAACGGGCTACACCGGCGAGCCGGGCCTCGAGCTGGCGGTGCCTTCGGCGCAGGCCGAGTCACTGTGGACGGCCATCCTCGGCAGCGGCGTGCGGCCGGCCGGACTCGGGGCCCGTGACACACTCCGACTCGAGGCCGGGCTGCCGCTCCACGGCCACGAGCTCGGGCCGGGCATCACGTCGCTCCAGGCGGGTCTGGCGTGGGTCGTCGCGTTCGACAAGCCGGAGTTCAGCGGCAAGCAGGCCTTGATGGACGAGCGCGAACGCGGGGTGGCCCGTTACCTGGTGGGGATCGCCACCGAGGGGCGTCGGCCACCACGAGCCGGCTGCGCGGTCCTCGTCGACGACGCCACCGTGGGCGA
>DASQTR010000500.1:0-2033 GCA_035641795.1 Ilumatobacter sp. | reverse complement strand
ACCGCGATCCACAACGAGAGCACGATCGAGAACTACGTGACGATGGGCCGCCGGCTGGGTCGTCTGCTCTACGAGGGACGCTGGTTCGACCCGCAGAGTTTGATGCTGCGGGAGCCGCTGTTGCGGTGGGTGGGGTCGGTTGTCACGGGCACGGTCACGATCCGCCTGCGCCGCGGCGACGACTACTCGCTACTCGACACGACCGGACCCAACCTCACCTACCACCCCGAGCGGCTCTCGATGGAGCGAGTCGAGGACGCCGCCTTCGGCCCCCTCGACCGGATCGGCCAACTCACGATGCGCAACCTCGACATCGAAGACTCCCGAAACAAGCTCGCCGCCTACCGAAAAGCCGGAACGCTGACCGCAGCAAGCATGCTCGAACTCGACCCGACCGACGACTAGCACCCGCTCTGCCGGCGCGAAAGCGCGTCGCCAGGTCGGTTTCGCGCCACCAGAAGCCGCCCCGTCGTTCTGCTGGCGCGAAAGCGCGGCGTCGAGGCGGTTTCGCGCCACCAGAACGAACTGGCGTGGACCGTCACACCGTGCTGCTTCGATGCCCACATGACCAACACTGAACGCCGCATCGCGGCACTCTCCGCTGGTCAGCTGGGCGTGTTCAATCGCGCGCAGGCCACCGATGCAGGCCTGTCCAACCGCCAGCTTCGGAGCCGAGTCAGGAGCGGCTCCCTCGTCCAAACCGGTCCCAACTCGTTCCGGGTCGCCGGCGCTCCGAGCACACTGCGATCGCAACTCGTCGAGCTCGTGCTCGACGTCGGCGAGCCGATATGGGTCTGCGGCCCAACAGCCGCTGCCATCAGCGGATTTCACGGTTACACGTTGCGCCGCCCGTTTCACGTGCTGATCGACGCCGAGCGCAACGTTCGCCGCAGCGGAGCGGTGATCCACCGCTCCGAAGTCGTCGACCCAATCGATCGCGAGCAGCTAGAGGGTCTTCCGATCACCAGCCCCGCACGCACGTTGATCGATCTCGCACGGCACGCCAGCCCTGCGCAGCTGGAGGCCGCCATCGAGCACGCCTTCGCCGATCGACTAGTGAGCGAGGATCACCTGCATCAGCGAATTGGTGCGCTGCGAAGCAAGGGACGCTACGGCATCCCGCTTCTGCTTGCGGTTTTGGAACGCCGCGAGATCACCCGCGGCGGCGACAGTTGGCTCGAGCGGGAGTACCTGTCGTTGCTCCATCGCGCCGGGATTCAACGCCCGGAGACACAGGTGGTGCTCGCCCGATCGCTCGACCACGCGGTCCGCGTCGACTGTTGGTTCCGCGACACCAACATCGTGGTTGAGTTGCTCGGATACCGATTCCACCGAACCAAGACGCAGATGAACCACGACGCCGCGCGTCACAACGCGTTGATGTCTGCAGGCAAGCTCGTCTACCAGTTCACCTACGAGCACGTCACAACAACTCCGGACGCGGTCGTCGAGCAGACTCGTGCCGCGCTGGCCCATGCGCTGGCCGCTTGAACTTCCACTCTGATGGCGCGAAAGCGCGCTGCCAGGTCGGTTTCGCGCGGGCAGAAACGAGGGTCGTGTTCTGGCGGCGCGAAAGCGCCGTGCCACGGCGCTTTCGCGCCTGCAGAATCGAGTCAGCTGAGGAGGCGGCGGAGGATTCCTTCGACGAGCGCTGCTCGTTCCACCATCGTCTCGATCAAGAGGTACTCGTGATCGGCGTGGGCGCCGCCTCCGACTGCTCCGAGACCGTCGAGTGTGGGAACCCCGCGTGCGGCGGTGAAGTTGCCGTCGCTGCCGCCGCCCACTGCGACGCCCTGCAGCCCGGGCATGATCTGGCGTGCGATCGGGAACAGCGTCGCCGACGCCGCTTCGGGCATCGGCGGACGGTTGATCTCGCCCCGCACCTCGATCTCGGCGCTCCCGTCGACCGGTGACAGGCCCTGCATCAACGACTCGACACGACGCTTCTCCTCGGGGCCGGTGACGCGCACGTCGATCCGGAGGCGTGCCTCGGCAGGTATGACGTTGTCGGCCGTACCGGCGTGGGCGACGGT
>DASQTR010000499.1:0-6929 GCA_035641795.1 Ilumatobacter sp. | reverse complement strand
GGCGAAGCTCGTCGTCAGGTCGGCTCCGCCGACCACCGGCGCGTCAAGGACGCGGTCGATGACCCAGACCATGTTGACCTTGCCGGCGACCCACGTGACCACGCCGTCACTGTTGAGGATCTGCCGCCACGCCAGCACTCGCACGATGTAGCTCGACCACAGCGGCATGAGAACGGCCATGAACAGCACCGCCTTCACACGTGGTGAGGCGACCTTGGCCATGAAGTAAGCGATCGGCAACGCCACGACCGCGGCCCCGAGCGTGACGAGCGTGGCCATCGTCACCGTGCGCACCACGATGTCGCGGGTCAGATCGCTGAACATCGAGCGCCACGTGTCCAGCGTCGGCGTCTTGTCGACGGTGCCGCTGAAGCTGTCGAGCGCGTAGAAGCTCTGCACCAGCAGCGCCATCAGCGAACCGAGGTAGACGATCACGAACCACGCCAGTGGGATCACGAGCACTACCGCCAAGCGCGTGCGCGGATGACGGTAGAAGAAGCTCGAGATTCGGTGACCGAGCGTGTGACTGCTGCTGCGCTCGCTGGTGATGGCGCTCATCGGTTGAGTGGCCAGGGGGCTGGTCGGCGAACGATCACCGGCCAGCCCCGAGGCATCACATGTTGAGGATCTCCTGGTATGACTCGACCCACTCGCTGTAGGGCACGCACGTTCCTTCGTCCTCGTCACCGAAGCAGTCGGACTCGGGCGTCTTCCAGAAGGCGATGCGTTCGAAGTTGTCGAAGCCGTTGGTCGCGCACCCCTCGGCACCGAGCAGCTCGTTGCCCTCGCACGCCGCCGGCACCGACGGCACGGCACCGAACCAGGCCGACGCGTCGCCTTGCACCTTCGGGTTGAGCGACCACTCCATCCAGCGATAGGCGCAGTTCGGGTGAGGCGCATCGGCGTGGAGCATCGTGGTGTCGGCCCATCCCGTGGCACCTTCCTCGGGCACGACGCTGGCAATCGGCTGTCCGTCCGCTGCAAGCAGGTTCACCTGGAAGGGCCAACTGCCGCTGGCGACGGTGGTACCGCTCGTGAAGTCCTCCATCTGCGCGTAGACATCGTGCCAGTACTTGTTGACGAGCGCGTTCTGCTGCCTCAGCAACTCGATCGACGCGTCGAACTGCTCCTGGTTGAGCGCGTAGGGGTCGTCGATCCCGAGGTCGGGATTGTGGGCCTTGAGGTACTGGGCGGCGTCGGCGATGTGAATCGGACCGTCGTACGCCTGGACGCGGCCTGCGTTCGACTCACCGTCGGGCAGCGTCTGCTCCTCGAAGACGACGTTCCAGGACGTCGGAGCCTCGGCGAACACCTCGGTGTTGTACATGAGGACGTTGGAGCCCCAGAGGTAGGGCGTGCCGTAGTGTTCGCCGTCCACCGTGTGCCACGCTGCCTCTTGGAGGCGCTCGTCGACGGTGTCGTAGCTCGGGATCAGCTCGATGTTCACCGGTTGCACGGTCTCGCCGCGGATGAGCCGCAGGCTGGCATCGCCCGAGGCGGTGACGAGGTCGTACTCGCCTTCGCTGCCGGTCATGAGCGTCACCATCTCGTCGGACGTCGCGGCAGTCTTCACCGACACCGCACAACCCGTGTCTTGCTCGAACTGCGACACCCAGTCGTACGCGGCGTCGGTCTCGCCGCGCTCGATGTAGCCGGCCCAGGCGATGATCGAGACTTCGCCCTCACCTTCCCCGAGCTCTTCGAGCGCTTCGCCGTCGTCGTCGTCCTCGCCGCCGCAGGCCGCAGCCAGCAGGCAGGCCGCTGCTGACGCGGCGAGTAGTCGTCTGGTCGCTTTCATGGTGCAATACCCCCGGATTTCTGGTTTGTGATGTTGGAGAGATCGGATGCGCCGGCAGTGACCGGTCGCAGCGCCGCCGGCGCGAACGCGAGCCGCACCTTGCGGCCCGTCACGAGGAGATCGGGGTCCGGCGGCCCGTCGAGGTTCTGTGCCAGGACCACGAGGTCGGCGCGACCGCCGACGTCGACCAGGTAGCGCGTGAGTGACCCGAGGAACACGACCTCGCGCACCGCACCCTCGATCGAGGCCGTGCCGGCGGGCGCCTGGTCGGAGATGTCGAGCAGCGTGATCCGTTCCGGGCGCAAGGTGTGGGGCGCGTCGCGTCCCACGAGCTGGGCCGCCAGCGCACCGTCGAGGAGGTTCGACGTACCGAGGAACCCGGCCACGAACTCGGTGGAGGGCTCCTCGTAGACCTGCGCCGGAACACCGATCTGCTCGACGCGGCCATCGTGGAAAACGGCCAGGCGATCGCTCATGGTGAGCGCCTCCTCCTGGTCGTGGGTGACGTAGACGAAGGTGATGCCGACTTCGCGTTGGATCCGCTTGAGCTCGAACTGCATCTCGTGGCGGAGTTTCAGGTCGAGCGCGCCGAGCGGCTCGTCGAGCAGGAGCACGCGCGGCCGGTTGACCAGCGCGCGTGCGAGCGCGACCCGCTGACGCTGGCCGCCCGATAACTGGTTGGGCTTGCGTGCTTCGAATCCGAGCAGGCGCACCATCTCGAGCGCGTCCCGCACTCGCTGCGCGGCTTCGGCCCTGTCGACCTTGGCGACGCGCAAGCCGTAGCCGACGTTTTCCTCGACGGTCATGTGCGGAAACAGCGCGTAGTCCTGGAAGACGGTGTTGACGGCGCGCTCGAACGGTGGTCGACCAGAGACGTCGACGCCGTGGAGCTCGACAGTTCCGGCCGTCGGTCGCTCGAACCCGGCGATGAGCCGCAGACACGTCGTCTTGCCCGAGCCCGATGGGCCCAGCAACGAGAAGAACTCGCCGTCGAGGATCTCCAAGGAGACACCATCGAGGGCGGTGACGTTCCCGAACGTCTTACGGAGTCGGACGAGCCGCACTGCCGGCACTTCTGCTTCCACAGCCCTTGTCGCAGCGACCGGATCAGCCGCCAACATCCCTCCTCTGGTGGAACGCACGGCCACCCGGACGGCGACGTTACCTCAGCAGTCGTACACCGAACGCGTTCGTGTGCCGCGGCGGTCTCCGGATTATGGCTGTTGCAGTGTCGACTCCCGGCGCGCTTACATGCGGGGGATGGTGATCTCGGCCTGGTCGCGTGCGCAGCTCGAGACGCGTCACACCGACTTGGTCGATCAGCTTGCGGTGGTCGATGACGACGACGTGGTCGCCGTCGGCGACGGAAGCATCGACATCTGGGACTCGTGGCCGATCCGTACGCGCGACGGTTCGATCGCCGGGGTGTGCGGTCACGTCGTGTGGGTGGCGCTCGCCGCCCCGTCCGTCGGTGATCCCGGTCTGCGACACGACATCGCCGAACATCGCGCGTTCATGTACCGCGACGCGCGAACGGGTGGGCATGGCTCGTTCGACGATCTGGGCCCATTGTTCGATGACGGCGCCGCGCTCGGCAGCCGCCAATGGGCCGGGTCGACGGTCCTTGACGGCGAGCGCCTGACCGCGTTCTATACGTCCGCTGGTCCGGGCTTTCGACAACGCCTCGCTGCGGCAACGGCAACCGTTGACTGCGGCGGCGGGGAGCCGCGCTTCGTCGATTGGTCCGACCACGTCCAGATCCTGGAACCGGATCTCGATCGCTACGACGCCGCCGATCAGACGTCCGGCGAGCCGGGCTTCATCAAAGCCTTCCGCGATCCGTTCCCGTTCGTCGATCCGGCGTCGGGCGAGCAGTACCTGTTCTTCACAGCCTCCTTGGCGCCGGGTGCTTCGACGACCGAGTTCAACGGAGCGGTCGGAGTCGCGCGGCGGGTCGGCGACGCCCTCGACGACTGGGAGTTGCTGGATCCCGTGGTGACCGCGGACGGCGTCAACAACGAGCTGGAGCGGCCGCACGTGGTCGTGCGCGACGGGCGGTACTACCTCTTCATCTCGACGCAGAGTCGCACGTTCCATCCGGAGCTGACAGCGCCCACCGGGCTGTACGGCTTCGTCGCCGATGCCGTGCTTGGCCCGTACCGCCCGCTGAACGGTCATGGCACGGTGTTCGTCAATCCGCCTTCGCGGCCACGCCAGACGTACTCCTGGCTGGTGCTCAACGATCTCAGCGTCGTCGGGTTCGTCGACGCCTACGGCTTCGACGGCGTGGCGGAGGAGATCGTGCTGACGCCAGCCCGTGACGCGCGTCGTTCCGAGTTCGGGGGAACGTTCGCGCCGACGGTGCGGATAGAGCTCGACGGTGATCGCGCCCGACTTGCGCGCGCGTGACGGCGCCTCACGCTCGCTGATGCGTGTTCAACCTCTACGCTGGCCGATCGCGCGCCTCTAGCTCAACGGTAGAGCAGCGGGCTTTTAACCCGTTGGTTCAGGGTTCGAGACCCTGGGGGCGCACCGCTCTAACCCGCGACAACGCGCGGCTACCCGGCCATTTGATCACGGATTGATCACATCAGTGACGTGAGCCCGGCACGACCATCAGTCGATCCCGCCCACGCCCGTGTCAACCGATTAGCGCGGAACCGTCCGCGGCTACACGTCGCAGGCGCCACCGGACACAGGGACGACGTAAATGAGGCCGTCGCGGCCTTGGAACGCCCACCGCGGCGACCAGCCTTGAGGGTGCGGTTCGAGCCATCCGCTGCCGACCAAGACGTCGGGATTGTCCGGGACGGCGTTGGTCGTGCCGACGTACGCCTGCAATGAGGCGAAGACGATTCTTTGCTCGGCTCGGCACCGTTCGACCACTGCGCCGAACTCGTCATTCTCCGCCCCGAACACGTCAATGCCCCCGAACACACCTGTGATCAACGGCGCCGCCGCCACGGTTGTCGGGGTCGTGCTAGGCGCAGTCACCGGCGCCAGCGTGACAACCGTCGACGGCACCGTGGTTGCTGAGGCCGTGATGAGTGGAGTTGTCGGCGCGGATGGGTTGGTCCCCTGCGCCGATTGCTCGTCCGTGGTGCTGTCCGACGCACGTGCGGCGAGCATCACGCCGGCGACGGCAACCACGGCGAGGAGTAGGCCCGTTGCGAGCGCGATGCGGCGGCGGGCTCGTTCGGGACTTGCGGGCCGGCGTGGCGCGGCTCTTTCCACGCCGAAGACAACGGGTGCCGCCTGAGCGGGAGCTGTGACCTCTGCTGGCGGGTTTGCCGGCGGCAATCGCGGCAACTCTTTGGCCGGCGCCGCGGCCGCGCGTTTCGGCGCTTCGTCATCCATCACGGAACGTTTCTATCGTCGTCTCTGTACCGATCCGGAGGCGATACGCGTAACGTTCGACGCAAGCGGCGAACTAGCTTCGATTCCATGAGTCGGGGCGAGCCGGTCGCGTCCGTGATTGCCCGCGACGCTTGTACGTCGAGCACCGTCTGTCTCGTTCCCATTCCTGTGGGTGTGTGAGGACACACGGAGCGAGCCGCGGTCGCAGGATCGAAACCGTCAACATCCGCGTTCCCGCCGTCTCGAATGTCACGGTGAGCGACGCGAAGACGGTACCCGAGCTGTCGCCAGCGATCCCTCGACGCCGCTCTGCTGCAACAGGAACTGCCAGCCGACCTCCAACGCTGCGGGCGGTTCGGGCATGCGTCGTTGCAATCCTGCGTGAACTCCGAGCCCACCGTGTGCTCAGCACACGGCCAGCGGCAAGTCGCGCGAGCCGGGACGTCGACCTAGCCCGGGAGCGGGTACTCCCTGGGGGACGACGCGATTGGCGCCGCCGGAGGCGAGGAGCACAACTCCGGTGCCGGAGGCGAGGAGCACAACTCCGGTCAAGACGGCAACGCTCCTTCTCCCGGCCCGATCGGCTCACCGCACATCGGTACTGCTCGACGTTCTCGAGCTTGTGAAGCGGCACGCGCGAAGCGACGCCAATATCCATGGCATCGTGGGTCCCGGTCCGTCCGCACATTGCGGCGACCGAATGACGCCCGTCGATCGGGGAGGTCGGCCCCCGTTGATCCAGGGCTTCATCGCGTTTGGCGAACCGCTCGATATCGGGCATTGGGTGCGCACCGCGCTCGATGCGTAGTCGCCAGCCGGAGAACGGATCGCCGGGGTTGGACGACAGGATGGGTTTGCGGTTCACCCGTCGCGCACGGCGACCGTTCGGTTCGCGCAGTCTGTAGTGCTCAGATTGTTCCGTTGGGCTGGTGCCGTTCAGATGTCCTTGGTGTGAGGAGTCCTGCGGCGAGGAATCCGACGGCGCCGATCATGGCGGCGTTGCCGATGATCGCGAGCACTGTTTCGCGTGTGGTCCACGTGTCGCCGATCAACAACAAGTACGCGACGAACGAGGCAACGAACACGACCCCGAGCACGGCGGCGGTGCGGAGTCGGCGGCGTCGACCGTCGGAGTCAGCCGCTCGCAGGGCGCGGGCGATGGCGCTGCGCTGTGAGACCGCAAGTACCAAGGCGACGATGAGCAGCAGCGGACTGAGGTAGATCCCCACGTCGACGAGCAGGCTGGCGATACCGGCCGCGGCGATCAGGCCGACGACGATGCTGATCGTGTTGGCGCTGTGGCGTTCGTTCATGATGGTCTCCAATCGGTAGCAGGGAACAGTGACTGCGAGGTCGAGCGCGGTGCGGCCCCACGCGGCTCGGACACCACGGTCGGCGACGAGGTCGTCGAAGTGCTGCGCGAGGTCGTCGCCGTACTCGCGCCGGAACGCTTTCGGGTAGAGCCGCACGAGCGAGCGGTAGATCCGATGTGGAGCCGACATGTCATGCCGTCCCTGGTTGCAGGTTGGCCCGCGTGACTCGCACGAGGCCGTCGAGGCGATTCGCTTCCGCGGCGCAGACTCGCTGACCCAGCCCGGTGAGCCGGTAGTAGCGGCGACGCTGATCCTCGTCTGGTCCTCGCCGATGAGCGAGCTCCTCGGCGAGTCCGTCGTCCACGAGGCGCTTCAAGGTTCCGTACAGGGTCGCAGGACCCATCCGTACCAGCCCGCTCGACGACGCCTCGACGTCCTGCATGATCGCGTAGCCGTGCCGC
>DASQTR010000498.1:0-3568 GCA_035641795.1 Ilumatobacter sp. | reverse complement strand
CCCCTGCCGTAGTCGGAGACGAGCACCGCGTCGGCGGCCAGGACGTGTCGCACGACGTCGCACGCCGGCTCAGGGAGCACCCGCGCCCCGCCGCCCCGGTCGAGACGCACGATGGATCGCTCGCGCACCAACACCCGTTCCTTTTCGATCGTCGGCGCTGGGTCCCGCCAGGGAGCAACCGTCACTCCCGCTTGCCGCAACAGATCCGAGAGGCGGGCGCCAGCCGAGTCGTCACCGATCGGGGACAGGAGCGTCACGCCGGTGCCGCCGCGGGCGGCGAGGAGTGCGGCAAGGGCGGCTCCACCGGGGCGCTCGACGACCTCCCGCTGTTCGAACACGGGCGCCGGCGCGTCGGGGCAGAGCCGGTCGACCGTGCCGAGCACGTCTCTGTCCAGAAGCGCATCCCCTACGACGACGATTCGGTTCATGGTTGCCTTCCGTTCAACGAGTCGTAGTGACCGGCCGGCGTCAGCAGCGCGGCATCGAACGACTCGCAGAGGAGATGGATGATGACCTGATGAACTTCTTGCACGGTCGGTGTCGTCCCCGCGACGCAGATCGCTTCGTCGGCCGCCTCCGCCAGCGGATTGGGCGCGGGACCGGTGAGCGCCAGAACGTGGATCCTCAAGGAGAGCGCTGCTGCCGTGGCGGCGAGCACGTTGGTCGATCGACCCGAGGTCGACAGCGCCACCAACACGTCGCCCGGTCTGCCGTGCGCTCGCACTGCGCGGGCGAAGGCTTCGTCCGCGCCGTAGTCGTTCACGAGCGCTGTCAGGGCACTCGTGTCGGCGTGCAGCGCGATCCCGCTGAACGGCGGCCGGTCGTCGACGTACCGTCCGACCAACTCCGCCGTGAGGTGCTGGGCCTGTGCTGCGCTTCCTCCGTTGCCGACGGCGAGCAGGCGTCCTCCCCCCACCAGCACGAGCGCGAGTCGCTGGCCCCAACGCTCCAGTTTCGGAAGGTCCTGCTCCAGACGGTCGAGCGCGCCGCCGAGCGCAACGAGATGGTCATGGCCGTTCACTGCGCGCCCCCTGTGAGGGCTCGTGAACTCGCGAAGGACGGTGGTGGTGTCGCAACCGACTTACGCCCGGACACCTGCATTCGCTCGGCGACATGCAGGGTTCGAGCGGCAATCGTGGGCCACGCATACGACGCCGCGCGGCGTAGTGCCGAAGTGCCCATCGCCCGCCGTCGGGCAGGATCGTGGAGCAGAACTTCGATCGCCGCCCGGATGGACCGCGGTTGCCGCGGCGGCACCAGGATGCCGGTGTGGCCATCCAGGACCGTCTCGGCCAGCCCGCCGACGCAGCTCGCCACGACAGGCGCGCCGCAAGCCATCGCTTCGAGCGCCACCATCCCGAACGGCTCGTACCAGGGCGTGCAGCAGACGATGTCGGCGGAACGCATGAGCGACGGCACCCAGGGACGCTCGACCGCACCCAGCAACTGGACCCGATCGCCCAGTGCCAGGTGATCGATGGTCGACAGCAACGTGCGGGCGTACTCGTCCTCGAACAGCATCGATGCCGGCGGACCGCCCGCAATCAGCAACTCGACGTCGGGGACCTTGGCGACTGCCGCGATCACGTTGCCGATACCCTTGCGGGGCACGAGCCTGCTGACACACACGATCCGCGGCCGGCCCGAACTCCGCGGCCAGGTCGGCCCGTCGGGGCGGAACAGTTCGAGATCCACGCCACACGGCACGACCGTCATTCGATCCGGGCGGCCACCCATGTCGACCAAGGTGCGGAACTCGCGCGCGGTCGTCGGGATGAGGTGATCGACGTTCGCCGCCAACCAGCGCTCGGCTTCGAGTCGGGGAGCGGGGCTCCTGTCGGCCGCCCCCTGGTGCGCTTGCTTCTCGGCGCCCAGTGCGTGAAACGTTTGCGCGACCGGCACTCCCACTCTGGCGCCGGCGTCCATGGCTGCGAGGCCCGACATCCAGAAGTGCGCGTGTACGACGTCGGGCGTGACCCGATTCCAGCTGCGTTCGAGTTCGTCCGCGAACTGCCCCATGTGAGGTAACAGGTCGTCTTTGGGGATCGGAACCGGCGGGCCGGCGTCGACGTGCTCGACGATGACGCCCGTTGCAAGCGTGACCCGCCGGGGCAGCGACGGATCGTCGCGTCGGGTGTGGACGACCACCTTCGCGCCCAGCGCCTGCAGCCCCTTGGCCAGTGCTGCGACATGAACGTTCTGTCCGCCGGCGTCGACCGTTCCCAGTAGTGCAAGCGGGCTGGCGTGTTCCGAGACGAGATGGATCCTCAATGACATGTCATCTCCAAGAGTTGGTCCCACTCCGCCAGGAAGCGGTCGAGGGAGAAGCGGTCAAGGGCATGCAGGCGCGCGGCCTGTCCGAGGTCGTCCGCCCATTCGCGGTCGGCGTGCAGGCGAGCGATACCGCGCCGGAGGACTTGCAGGTCGTTGGAGACGACGCCGCACGACGTCGGCACGGCATCAGGAATGTCGGTCGTCGCCAACGCCACGACCGGCATTCCCAGCAACATCGCCTCGATCAGCGACAGGCCGAGCGACGTCCAGCGGAACGGATGGAGGTAACAACGTCTCGTCGCCAGTTGATCGTGGAGCAGGTGCTGGGGGAGATCCTGAGTCGCCAACCAGTGAGGTCGACCGAGTGCGCTTGCCAGCTGCTCGGTGGCCAGCCCGAACAGGTCGATGCCGGCGACCGTGCCGAAGCCGGCCAGCAGATCGCTGCCCGTGACTCGCCAGCGCCGCAAGGGCTCGTTGATGACCACCGCGGTCCGCCTGTTGTCGCCGGTCCACCGGTGCCCGGGGTCGATGACGCCATGCTCGATGACGGTTGCTCGGGCGTTGCCGGTGTCCCAGAACAACGCATTGGTGGCGGTCACGTGGACGACTGTCACGTCGTCTCGATCCTTCGCCGGATGGCACATGTCGTTGATCGCGCCCTGCGGCGCGTTGTGCTCGAGCCAGACGGTCGGGAGGTCCCGGCCCGGCCTGTCGTCCAGCCACTTGTTGGCGAGGTCCAGCTCGTGTTGACTCTGGACGACGACGACGTCCAAGCCGGTGTCCGCGAGCTCTTCAAAGGTGCGTTCGATCACATTGGCCGGCCAGTCCCATGTCAGGGCGCGCCCGCGGCCGTCCGGGCCTCGGTCCGGTTCGACCGGCACGATGTAGGTGTGGCCTCCCTGCACGAAGTTCGTCATCCACGAGCCGTGCACGTGCCAGATCAGGATGTTCACGTCACTGCTCCGTGGAACGTCCCATTGGCGTCGCCGACGGAGCCCGACAGCTGGGCGACGGCATCGAGGACGTTCTGTGCCGTGAACGGCTCCAGGCAGGGCTGGTCCGGGATCGGGCAGACGCGCGCGCGACAGCCGGCGCACGGTATGTCGAGGATGCCGAGTAGCACGTGCGCGACCTGCCAGGGCCGCCAGCGGTTGGCGGGGACGACGGGCGCGAAGGCCTCGACGACCGGTGTGCCCACAGCGGCCGCAAGGTGGGCGACGCCCGTGTTCCCACACACCACCGCTTGTGCGCCCGCGATCAGCATCGCCAACTCTGCGAGCTTCGTCGTGCCGCA
>DASQTR010000497.1:0-3547 GCA_035641795.1 Ilumatobacter sp. | reverse complement strand
TTGGCAACGTGTGCTCAGGTGATGGAGTTGAGCGATCGGGGCGCCTGTCCAATCGGCGCCACGCTCAGTCGCCGGCACCGGCACCTGCAACCGAGCGCGACCCGACGGGGTGTCAGAGGCGGAGGGCGAGGGCTGCGAAGTCGGTCGGCTCGAGGACCGAGCGCGCCAGACCGGTCACCGCGTCGAACGCTTCCCGTGGGGCGGACATCTTCATGCCCGTCAGCAACTCGGTGCGGTCGTCGATGTTCATCGCCGGGAGCATGAACGCCAGCGAGCGCGCCATCAACTCGGGCGGGATCGCGCTCACGATCGCGACGTGCACGCCGAGCGCGCCCTCAGGACCGATTGCACGCTCGATCGCCGGCATCACCACCCGCTCCTCCACCAACTGGTGCGCGAGGTAGGCGCTGGTGAAGCCGGACAGCTCGTGGTACAGCAGGTGCATCAGCCGTCGCTGGTCGGCGGCGTCCGCTTCGACGGCAGCCTGGGCGAGCTCGGTGACGAAGTTGAACCGGGCCTCGAACGCGTGGTGGTCGGTCGCGATCTGGTCGGCCAGCGCAGGGACGTACTCCAACAGCACGGGCTCGATGTGCAGGTCTTCGTGATCGGCGTGCTCCTCGAGCACCTGCCCGACTGACGCCACGTGGGCGGCGACGGCGCGCCGGTCGGCGCCGTCGCGCGGGTCGACCCGACCGGCGGCAAGCGTGACGTCGAACAGCTCGGCCCTGATGCCCTTGTGGATGTCCCGGTAGAGGTCGACGGCGACGAACTCGAAGTCGTACGTGGTGCCGACGGGGGCAACGGCGGTGATGGTCATGAGATGGTCCTTCTCGGTTGGGCCACCCGAGCGGGCGGCGGATCGTGACCATCGTGAACGAGCCGGCGGGCCGGCGTTCCTGAATGCTGCGTAACCTCCTGCGCAGAAATCGCTCACCGATCCTAAACGACCCTAAGAAACCGCATCCCACCGTGTTCGCACCCGAACTCATCGCCATGATCGAGGCCGGCGCCGGCCTCATCATCGGCACCGTCGACGGCGACGGCAACCCGCGCGGCATCCGCGCGTGGGGCGCCTGGGTCGTCGACGCGGACGCGGGCACGTTGCGCGTCATGTTCACGGGCGACGATCGAGCGGTCGTCGACAATCTCGCAGGACGCAAGGTCGCGGTCACCGCCGCCGACGTGCGCACGTTGCGGTCCGTGCAGGCCAAGGGTCGGGTAGTGGCTGTCGGGCAACCGACGGCGGCCGAACTCGAGCTGGCCGAACGCCAGACCGAATCGTTCTTCATGGGGGTGCACGAGACCGACGGCAACCCGATCGAGCTGCTGCGCGCGATGCTGCCCAGCACGCAGCTCGTGCTCGAGATGATCGTGGACGAGCAGTACGACCAGACACCGGGCCCCACGGCCGGCAGCGCACTGCAGGCCGGTCGCACGTGATCGACTGGAGCCTCGACGACATCGAGCGTTGCTTCGGCGGTGCGATTCCGGCGATCTTGACGACCGCCTCGCCGGATGGGATACCGAACATCATGTACCTGTCGCGCGCGCACAAGGTCGACGACCAGCGAATCGCTCTGTCGAACCAGTTCATGTCGAAGACCGCGCGCAATCTGTCAGCCAACCCGCGGGCCGATCTGTTGTTGTGCGATCCGCACACACACGAGGAGTATCGGCTGACGTTGCAGTACGAGCGGACCGATCGCCGCGGTCACGTCTTCGACCGCCTGCGGGCGGACATCGAGAGCTTGGCGGCGCTGGTCGGCATGCAGGAGGTGTTCCGGCTGCGCGCCGCCGACATCTTCCGCGTGCTCGCGATCGAGGAGGTCCCGCACAAGACGCCGGCGGAGGCCGGATTCCGTTCGGCGGCGCGCACGGCGAGCGACGAGCTCACCGGGGTCGCCGAGCTGGCGCGGCGCCTCGCCCGCGCGCCCGAGCTCGACATTCTCGTGGAGACTGCTCTGCGTTCGCTCGACGAGCTGTTCGGCTACAGGCACACGATGATGCTCCTGCTCGACGAGCAGGGCCGGAACCTGTACACCGTTGCCAGCCGGGGCTTCAGCGAGGAACACGTCGGCGCCGAGGTGCCGATGGGTGAAGGCCAGATCGGGATCGCCGCCGAGCGATGTGAGATCTCGCGCATCGATGGCATCAGCCAACTCCGCAAGTACTCGCGCTCGATTCGGCGCGAGTACGAAGAGAGCGGCGTGCAACAGGCGCGCGAGATCCCGATGCCTGGGCTGGAGCAAGCGCAGAGCCGCATCGTGGTGCCCGCGGTCGCCTTCGGAGAGCTGGTCGGCGTGCTCGTCGTCGAGAGCGAGCGAGTCGCCGCCTTCGACGCCGTCGACGATCACATCATCGGTGTCGCCGCCTCGCTCGTCGCCAACGCAGTCGGCAACGCGCGGGAGCTCGAACGCGAGCCGGAGCAGCCGACGCCGGTACCGCTCCGTGCGGTGGAATCGGCCACGCTGACCGGGTCCGTGGTGGTGCGTTACTTCGCCTCCGACGCCAGCACGTTCTTCGACGGCGACTATTTGATCAAGGGCGTCGCCGGGCGCATCCTGTGGTCGCTGCTGTCGCAGTATGTCGCCACGGGCCGGACGGACTTCACCAACCGCGAGCTGCGACTCGATCCAACGCTGGAGCTCCCCGGCTTCAAGGACAACCTGGAGAGCCGGCTGCTGCTCCTGAAGCGAAGGCTCGACGAACGCGAGGCGCCAGTGCGGATCGAGAAGACGTCGCGAGGACGATTCCGAATCCAGGTCGCCGCTCAGCTGCAGCTCCAGCCCGGCGTCTGACGCCCGCCCGGAGCATTTTTCCCTTTCGCCGACCGGCCCGCACGGACAACCTCCACAGCGGCGGTGGTGACACGCCCTGCTAGACCGTCGCCGTGGACGTCGGCACGGCCATGGGGGCGGGATGGTCGTCGGGCATCAGCGTCTACGGCGTGGTGGCGCTTGTCGGTATCGCCGGACGCTTCGGTTGGACGGAGGCACCGTCGTTCGTCGAGCAGTGGTGGGTGATCGGCGTGGCCGTCGTGATGTTCCTCGTGGACTTCGTGATCGACAAGATTGCGCTCGTTGATAGCGCATGGGATGCCGTGCACACCCTCATCCGTCCCGCCGTCGGCGGATACCTGATGAGCACGGCGACGGACACGCAGTTGTCGGTTCCGGCGCTGGCCGTCTCGGGCGTGTTACTGGCGCTGAGCAGTCACAGCGCCAAGGCGTCGACCCGTCTCCTCGTGAACACCTCGCCCGAGCCGGTGTCGAACGTGGCGGTCAGCTTGGGTGAGGACGGGCTGGTGTTCGTCGTGATGGCGATCGCGATATCTCGCCCGGAGCTTGCCATCGTCGTTGTCGCACTGCTGACGGTCGCCTCGGTCGTGGTCGCGTTCGTGTTCTACCGGATCGCTCGTCGTGTCGCTCGACGGCTCCGCTCGGGCACCCGCGCTGCGACCGCTCGAGGACTGCGCGACGACGATTCCTGATTCAGCAGCAAGCGCTCGCCGGCGACACCGCCTGTCTGCTGCTCGACACTGGACACC
>DASQTR010000496.1:0-2517 GCA_035641795.1 Ilumatobacter sp. | reverse complement strand
GCCGCCGAAGCGGACGACGTGGCCCGCCGGGACGCCCGGCGCCGCGAAGCCGTCTTCGGTCGTGAACGACGACGTGTGCCAGGCCGGCACGAACTTGGTCGACCCGCCGGCGAACGCTACCGTGCCGCCGTGGTTGGCGCCTATGGTGTTCTCCACCCCCTGTCTGCCCACCCAGGTAGCGAGCTCAGCCGTCGCGATCACCGTCGCGCCGGTCCGCTTGGCGATCTCGACCGTGTCGCCGACGTGGTCGCCATGGGCGTGCGTCAGGATGATGGTTTCCGCCGCGACATCGTCGGCGCTCGTCGATGCGGCCGGGTTGCCACTCAGGAAGGGGTCGATCAGGACACGCTGCCCGTCGGCCTCCAAGAGGAAAGCGGCATGACCGAGAAAGGTGATCTTCATCGTTGCTCCTTCACGCGCTCGATGATCAATTACTCGCAGCGCTGGTCGCATCGGTCATGCCGCCCCGGACCGCTCCCAGACCACCCTCCCGCCCATCACGGTGTAGTCGACGTCGATCTGCGCGAGCTCCTGAGGCGGCACTCGTCGCGGGTCGGTGGCCATGACCGTCACGTCGCCGATCTTGCCAGGGCTCAACGCGCCCTTGCGATGCTCTTCGAACGAGGCGATGGCGCCGTTGACCGTGTAAGCCTTGAGGGCGTCCTCGACCGAGATGGCCTCCTCCGGCCAGATCGCCTCGCCCGTCCGATCCCGCCGGGTGACCATCGTCTGGATCCCGAGGAGGGGGTTGAGCGAGATCACCGGGGCGTCGCTGCTGGCGGCGGCGACGATCCCACGTGCCGCGAAGGTCCGCATCGGGTAGGTGTAGCGCAGCCGGTCGAGTCCTACGTTCTCGGTGTATGCCTTCCGCGTCGCGTTGAGAAACGTCGTACCGGGAATGGGGATGACACCCAGGCGCGCGATGCGTTCGATCAGCTCCTCGTCGATGATCGAGCAGTGTTCGATCCGATGGCGGGTGTCCGGGCGCGGCGCCTCCGACTGCGCCTGCTCGTAGGCGTCGAGCAGCAGCGAAATCGCGGCGTCGCCGATCGCGTGGCAGCCGACTTGGAAACCGGCCTTATGGGCATCGACCACTTTACGGGTGATGACCACCGGCTCCTCCATCCAGAGCCCCAGGTTGTCCGGCTCCCCTACATACGGCTGCCGCATTCGCGCGGTGCGACCGCCGATGGAGCCGTCCAGAAAGAGTTTGGCATTGCCGATCCGCAGCCACTCATCACCGAACCCACTCATCACGCCCAGTTCGGCGAGTTCGGCAAAGGTGTCGTTGATGCGCATCATCAGGTTGGCGCGGATCGGTAAGCGGCCTTCCGCGCGGAGGCGTTGATAGGCGCGCAGTTCTTGCGCCGGCCCGATCCCCGCCTCGTGGACACTCGTGACCCCGGCGCGACGAAACGCGTTGCCGCCTGCCTCGATAGCCGCGGAGATTTCGTCCTCGCTATGCTCGCCCTGCTGCGCCTCGACGAGCCACATCGCTGACTCTCGCAGGACGCCGGTTGGCTCCCCGTGCTCGTCGCGATCGATCGTCCCGCCCGGTGGGTCACTGCTGGACGCTGAGATGCCGGCGAGCGCCAGCGCCCGCGAGTTGGCAACCGCGATGTGGTGACAGCTCCGAATCAGCCACACTGGATGATCGGGTGCCACCGCGTCGAGGTCATGCCGGTTCGGATGACGCTCCTCACGCAGCGAGGCGTGGTCGTAGCCACGTCCCTGGATCCACGTTCCCGCCGGCGATCTCCCGGCGGCGTCCGCAACCACGGCGGTGATGTCGGCGATCGACTCCACCGGCGGCGTGCGGAGGTCTAGATCGAGCTCGGCCCACCCGACGCCCATGACGTGGGCGTGCGCGTCGATCAATCCCGGGCAGGCGAATCGACCCGCGAGGTCGATTTCCTCAACTGGCCCGGCCAGCGTCGATCGCGCCTCCGTCGTGCTGCCGACCGCGACGACGACACCGTGTTGCAGCGCTACTGCTTCGACTTCTGGGGTCGCCGGGTCCATCGTCAGGATCGGGCCATTGTGGATCAACAACGCGTTCGTCATTACTCGCACCTTTGTCCACGCAACGACAATCAAGTACCTACGTGCGACGTGTGCCGCGCCCCGCTACCTTCTCGCCTCATCGTGGAGGTGCCGCTCGATCCACCAGCCGGCGATCTCGGTCGCTGGCGCGATCCACACATCGCCACTCCCGATCACCTCGTCGAGGAATCGGCCTAGGGTCGCTTGCAGACCCGGTCGGGCGATCAGGTGTGGATGAATCACCACGCACATCAGCCCACCCGCCGTGCGTGCCGCGTCCATAGCCAAGGTCCATGCTTCAAGCAGCGATGACGGCGGCAATGGTCGCGTCGGGTCGAGCCAGGTCGTGTCGACCAGGTACGGGTTGCCGGGAAGGGTCACGAGCGGTGGCGCCTCCGCCCCGCGTTCTGTCAGCGTCGGCAGGTCGGTCGCCGCGGAGGCGAGTTGCCACTCGGCCCAGGCGATCGTCGTGGG
>DASQTR010000495.1:0-2653 GCA_035641795.1 Ilumatobacter sp. | reverse complement strand
CATCGCCGCCCATGACAGCACGGCGACCCCGACTACGTTGCCGATCAGGACGGACATCCGCCAGTTGACGTCCGGCAGCAACCATCGTCGAAGCGCCGTGACCATCAGTGAGATGGGGATGATCGCCAGCAGCACGATCGCAGCCTGCTTCCACGTCTTGACCTTGGCCATCCCCGGCCGCCCGAACCAACCGGCGAAGCCGCCGACGACGCTCAGCGTGCGCTGACCCTCGATGTACGGATCGATCGCGTCGAGCAGCTGCTGGCGTTCCCTCGAACCAAGCCAGGCGTCGAGGTGCTCGCGCGTGTCGAACGAGAGCAGCACGACCGTGTCGTCCTGGATGCCAGGGATCGGTGGGAACAGCTCACTGCCAATGAACCCGGGGAAGGCCATCAACGCCTGCACGAGCCGCTCGTAGAGCTCCGCGTAGAGCGTCCCACTGCCGGGCTTCACGTAGAACGACGACACGGCGGTCACCGGCTCCGGCGCCTGGGCAAGGGCGACGACCTGCTCCCGAATCCCGCCCACGATCAGCTCTCGACCCTCGGCGACCAGCTCGTCGCGCTCCTCGCACGTCAGCCAGCTGTGGAGCGATTCGGCGTCCGTGAACTGGTAAAGAATCACCCACTCGCCCGGGTGGATCTCCGTCGGCGGTTGGATGTCGGAGTGCACATGGCCCGGCGCTCGCCGGGCGGCGGCAACCAGACGGCGCAACCACTGCTCGAACTCCGCCTCGCGCCCCGGCACCGGCGTGCGCGCCACGACCACAGTCGGCATGGTGCGGTCGATCGCCACGCGCCGACGCTAGCCGTGGCCAGCGCCGGCGCTATCGATCGGTCGCCGTGGACTGCTCGACGGGTACGGCTTCGTCAGCTGGCTGCCCCTGCTATGGCAGCGGCGATCTCGCGGCGGATGCGTTTGGCGCTCGCAGTTCCCTCGACCCCGAGCGGCTGCGCGAAGGTGCTCATCCGCAGTTCCTCGATCGTCCACGCGAGCGCGCGCAGGTCGTCCGGCACGCGCTCGAAGCGGGAGACGGCAGCCGCGTACTCGCGCTCGACCGGCAGCACTTCATCCATCCGCCGCCGGTCGCGAGCGACGTCGCCGGCGAGATGGTCGAGGCGGTACTCGATGCCGCGCACGTAGCGGTGCACGTCGGGCAGGCGACCGGCGCCGCTGCGCCGCACGAAACCCGGGGCGATCAACCGCGCCAGGTGCGCCTCCGCGTCCTGCACGGTGGATCGCAGAGCGACAGCAGTGAGCGCCCTGGTACGGGTGCGCACGCGTACGGCCGCCGCCAGGATGTCTGCCGCCACGCCGAGCGCGTCGGCGGCCAGTTGAGGCGTCGCCTCGCGCACCTCGCGCTCGAGCGCGGCGAAGGCGCGTTCGTCCCATGGCAGCTCGTGACGTGCCATCACGGCATCGACCGCAGCTTCGACACAATCGGCGGTCAGATCGCAGAGATCCGATCCGCTGCCCGCGATCGCCAGTTTCATGCGCCCGTCCAGCACGCGCTCGACTTTCGCCGTCGTCGGCGCCGCCGCCATCAGCAGCAGCCGGCGTACACCGCCGCGCATCGCCCGTTGCTGCAGCGCCTCGTTGTCGACCACCTTGAGCGAGACGCTGTCACCGCGGTCGAGCAGCGTCGGATAGGCGCGCACCACGTGCCCCTTGCCGACGCGCTGCTCGACGACGCGGTCGAGGGTGCCGAGGTCCCAACGGACGATGTCTCTGCGCTCCCCTACCGGCGCCGCCTGGGCGAGCGCCGTCCTCGTCGTCGATGCCTGCCGCGCGCGGATCGCGCCCAGATCGTCGCCGGCGTCGATCGGATTACCGCCCGCGTCGACCACGACGATGTGAAGCCGCAGGTGGGGCGGCAATCGCGAGACGTCGAAGTCGGCCGGATCGATTGGCCGGCCGGTGGTCTCCGTCAAGACCGCAGCCAGCGCCGCTGTGAACGACACGCCGGATTCGGGACCAGCGCCCGGCAGCCGTTCGAAGGCGGCCGCGAGCGTCTCGTTCATGGGGATCAGGTGGCGACGCACGTCCTTGGGTAACGAGCGCACGAGCATCGCCGCCAACTCCCGCCGGTAACCGGGAACGCCCCAGTCGAGGCCCGCTGCCTCGACCTGGTTGAGCGCCGTCACCGGCACCGTCAACGAGGCGCCGTCGAGTGGCGTGTCGGGCGCGTAGCGGTACGTCAGCTCGTACGCGGCGTCATCCTGTTGCCATTGGTCGGGGTAGTCGTCGAGGCCGATGCCGCCCCGGTTGGCGAGCTGTCCCGCGGTCAGCGTCAGCAGCTCAGGGTCGTCCGCCTTGGCGTGCTTCCACCACCGCTCGAAATGGCGGCCCGACACGGCGTCGGCGGGCAGTCGCTCGTCATAGAAGTCGAACAGCATGTCGTCGTCGAACAGCTCGCTACGGCGCACGCGCGCCTCGAGCAGCTGCACGCGCCGCCGGAACCGCTCGTTCTCGACGAGAAACGCGTGCTCAGCGCTCCAGTCGCCGGCGACCAGCGCGTGGCGGATGAACATCGCGCGCGCCAGCGCACGGTCGACGCGGTCCACGGCGATGGTGCGGTTGCTGACGATCGTCAGGCCGTAGAGGGTCACCGCCGCGGAAGTGACCGCGCGCCCTGAACCGGCGTCCCACCTGG
>DASQTR010000494.1:0-2548 GCA_035641795.1 Ilumatobacter sp. | reverse complement strand
GATCACGCTCATTCAACGGCTGGTGCTGTTCCTCGGCTACCCCACGTACTCGCTGACCGTCACGCTGGCGGCGATCCTGCTGTCCACGGGCGTCGGAGCGCTGCTCAGCTCGCGCTACCAGCCCGCGCCGGCCACGCCGCCTGGGTGCTCCTCGGCGCGCTCGCGGTCCTCACCCTGTTCTACGAGGTCGGCCTGACGCCGGTGACCGACGCGTTGCTCGGCCTGCCGTTCGGGGCGCGTGTCGTCGTCGCGTTCGGCGTGCTCGCTCCGCTCGGTGTCTGCCTCGGCGCGTTCATGCCGTTGGGCCTGGGTGCGGTCGCGGGCATCACGAAGCACCCGCGGGAGTACGTCGCCTGGGGCTGGGCGGTCAACGGCTTCGCGTCCGTGATCGGCGCGGTGCTCACGACGATTCTCGCCATGGCCCTCGGCTTCGGCGTCGTGCTCGTCGTCGCGCTGATCGTCTACGGCGTGGCTGTGCTCGCGCTCCGCGGCTTGTTGCGCGCCACTCCGGCTGCGGTGCCCGACGGCGGCGCAGAGGTTCCCGTGCCGGGCGCGCTCACCGGCGTTCCGCAGGAAGCGCCGGTCGCCGGCGGCTGAGACGCTCGCCAGTCACGCGACGACGCGTGCCGCGGCGGCGACGATCTCGTCGACGGGCGCCGTCGCGTCGACGGTTCTCACGTCGTCGCCGAGTTCGATGGTCTCGAGCTGCGAGTCGAGCAGCGACGTGCCGGCGAAGTGGCCGCGCCGGTTGGCGACGCGCTCTTCCAAAATTTCGCGGGGTGCGACGAGCGCGACGAAGACGGCGTTGGCGACCCCCCGGGTCAGGCGCCGTCGGTAGGCGCGGGTGAGTGCGGAGCAGGCGAGCACGAGACCACTGGATTCGTGCCGGCGGAGGTAGGCGTTCAACCGGTCGAGCCACGGCGCTCGCGCCGCGTCGTCCAGCGGGATGCCGGCGGCCATGCGCGCCTTGGCTTCGGGCGAGTGCTCGTCGTCACCGTCGACGAACTCGACGCCGAGTTCGTCGGCGAGCCGGCGTCCGACCGTGGTCTTGCCGACGCCCTCGACGCCCATGACCACGACGAGCGGCGGGCGATCGTCCGATGCCACCGGCCGCATCGACAGGAAGTCGCTCACGTTGACGGCCCCGAGCGCCAACCGGACCGGGGCGGGCACGAGACGGCGGTCCGGGTCGGTGAAGATCCGCGGTTCGTGCAGGCGAACGGTGTTTCCCTGTGTACGAACCTCGCATTCGCCGGCCGCCGTCACGTTCTCGACCCACTGGCTGTTCGCGCCGTACGTGAGGGCGAACACGTACCGTTCCCCGTCGCGGAACATGTTGACCGGCGTCTGGTAGGTGCGTCCGGAGCGGCGCCCGACGTGGGTCACGATCGCGAACCCGGGGAGACGGCCGGCGAAGCGGCGTGTGACGTGGTTCGTCACCTGGGCGTTGAACTTCGCCACGGACTTCGGGATGACCATGCGAGTTCAGCTTATGAGCGCACGTGAGGTCGGTAGCGTGTCGCCGTGCCGCGACGCTGCGACTGGGTGCCCGACGCCGACCTCGCGTACGCCGCGTACCACGATCACGAATGGGGCGTGCCGTCACGCGACGATCGCCACTTGTTCGAGATGCTGACCCTCGAGGGCGCCCAGGCCGGGCTCTCGTGGTCGACCATCCTCAGGAAGCGGAACGGGTACCGCGACGCGTTCGCCGGTTTCGACGCCGAGACGGTCGCGCGCTTCGACCGGCCCCGAGTCGAGCGCCTCCTTCGTGATCCCGCCATCGTGCGGAACCGCCTCAAGGTCGAATCGACCGTGAACAACGCGCGCTGCATCCTCGAGGTGCAGGAACAGCTTGGTGGTCTCGCCCCGTATGTCTGGCAGTTCGTCGACGGTGAGCCGCTCGTCGGCAAGTGGCGATCGATCTCCGAGATCCCCACCGCGACCGCCGAATCGAAGGCGATGAGCAAGGACCTCAAGCGCCGCGGGTTCCGCTTCGTCGGCCCGACGGTTTGCTACGCGTTCATGCAAGCCGTCGGGCTCGTCAACGACCACACGACGACGTGCTTTCGGTACGACGAGCTGAAGCGGCGGGCGGGTAGTGGATGAGTCGTCGGGATTTCCCGAGGAAGACAGACTGTTCGAGAGCCGGAGCAGCGCGGTGCTCTACCTATGCGCCGCAGCCGGAATTTGGAACGGGACTCGGATCCTGCTCGTAGCAGCAGGCCTCGATTCCGACGGCTCACGCTTCGGACCGAGCAGCACGCCAGAAACGGTCGGTTTCGTCATCGGCTTTGCGAGCGCGTTCGTGGGCATGGCGATCGTGTGCGTAATGGCCTGGTCACGGTCAGAGGGCTTCTGGACCAGCGAGCTCGTACTCCGAACACGGATGGTGTGGATGGGTGGAGTGGGAGACGCCGCCCGCTATCTCGGCTTAGCGCGATGGGCCGTCATCACATACGTCGCGATACCCCTCGTTCTCATTGCCCGGCGGATCGCCCTCCTAGCCCTGTGACCGATGAATTCTCACCAGCAGGTTCGTCGTCCA
>DASQTR010000493.1:0-3934 GCA_035641795.1 Ilumatobacter sp. | reverse complement strand
CGCGGTGCGGCGCCCGCCGCTGATGTCGATCAACGTGTCCTTGTCGCCATGCATCACCAATGTCGGCGTGGTGACGCCGGGGAGATCGTCGGCCCACGAGCCCGCCGCGCCGACGGCGAAGAACTGGCGGGCGACACCGGCCGGGTCGCAGCTGCGATCGTAGGCCGCTTCGGCGTCTCTGCGCCACCGCTCCTCGTTGGCGAACTCGGGGCTGCCCCACGTCTGGAGCCCGTCGATGTGCCGCTGCACGGCGGACTCCCGGTCGGATGCCCCGGGGGCGGTCAACAACGCCCAGGCCTCCGGTGTCGGCTGGCCGTACCCCGGCTCACCCGTGCGTGACATGACCGACGTCATCGTCAGCAGCCGATCACGATGGTGGATCGCAAGGTACTGGGCGATCATCCCGCCCATCGAAAGGCCCATCACGTGCGCCCTGTCGACACCTGCCGCGTCGAGCACGGCCACGGCGTCGGCCGCCATGTCGGCGAGCGTGTAGGCCGCGCCGTGGTCGTTGAGCGGAGCGTCGGTGAAATGCGTCGACAGGCCCACGTCGCGGTTGTCGAAGCGGATCACGTGGAAGCCGGCGGCGACGAACCGCTCGCACCACTCCGACTTGTAGTTGATGCACTGCGAGCCGAGCCCGTTGATCAGCAGCAACGTCGGATCCGAGGGCGACCCGAATGTCTCGTAGAAGAGCTTGCAGTCGTCGTTGATCGCGTACGGCATGCGGCGACGGTAGCGCGACCCGCTGCAGGTAGGGTCGGCGCACGGTGCTCCATGTCGCAGCCGACGACCGGACGGGCGCGCTCGAGGTGGCGGCGGCCCTCGCCGACCGCGGCGCGGGCGGAGCAGAGGGGATTCCGGTCACCGTGTGGCCGGAGGTCAGAACAGCCGATGTGTCGGTGGTCGACCTGGCATCGCGTCACGTGTCGCCGCACATCGCCGCCGAGCGAGCCGCCCGACTCGGATCGGCTACGCCGGCAGCCCACAAGATCGACTCGACCTTGCGTGGGAACTGGGCACGCGAACTCGTGGCGCGCCACATCACCTCGCGACTGCCCGTGCTGTTGCTGCCGGCCCTGCCGGCCTTGGGCCGACGGTGCGTGGGCGGCGTCGTCCTCCAGAACGGACGTCCCGTTCACGACGGAGTGGGCGACGCCCGTCAGTCCATCGTCAGCTCACGGCCCGCTGAGCACCTTCGCGCGGCGGGAGCGATCGACGTGGTCGAACTTGCGACGCCTGCCGATCTCGCCGCGTGGGTCGCTGCGCCGCGTGGCTTTGCGGTCGTGGACGCCAGCACCGACGCCGACCTCGACGAGTTGGTCGCCATGTGGCCGCGCTCGGCGGTAGTGCTCGCCGGCACATCCGCTGCCATCGCCGCGGGCGCTGGCGGCCAGCGGGCGCAGATCCTACGGCGGATCAGCGGCCCGGCACTTGTCGTCTGCGGCAGCGCCAATCCCGTCGCCCGAAGCCAACTCGCTGCGCTGGCAGGGGCGGGCACGACGATCGCACGTGATGCGGCGTCGGCGCTGAGCGCGCTGGCCGCGCGCCGCGACACGATCCTCACGACACCGGTGCCGAGCGGGCGCGTCGACCATGGCGCGGCGCACGTGGAGGCGGCACGCCTTGCGGCGCAGGTGAGCGAGGTGGCAGGGAAGGCCCCCGGTCTGGCGGTGATCGTCGTGATCGGCGGCGATACGGCGGCTTCGGTGCTCGGCGACGAGCCGGTGCGGGTGCTCGGCTCCGTGACACCCGGGACGGCTTGGCTCGTTTCGCCCCGGTACCGCGCGCCGATCGTCACTCGCGCCGGCGGATTCGGCGACCAGCACGCCCTGGCCGAACTGTTGTGGGGCACACTTCGATCATGAGACCGGGTTCAATGGCGATCACGATGGGCGACTCGTCCGGGGTCGGCCCGGAGATCGTGTTGCGGCGTGCCGCCGAGGGCGCGCTCATGAACGGTATGACCGTGATCTACGGCGACGCCGCGATCCTCGCTCACGGGTGTGAGTTGCTCGATGTGTCGGTGCCGATCGCCCGGGTCGACTCACCCGCCGAGGTACGAGCCGGTTCGCTGTGCGTCGTCGACGCCGGCCTGCTGTCCGCCGCCGATCACCGCCCCGGCGAGCTCGACGCCGCGTCAGGTGCCGCCGCGCGCGCCTACGTCGCGGCAGCCACAGACGCCGCGTTGGCCGGCGACGTCGCCGGTGTGGTGACGATGCCGATGAACAAGGAGGCGACGCAGCTCACCGACCCGACCTTCGTCGGTCACACCGAGTTCATCGCCGAACGCTGTCGCGCCGAATCGGTGACCATGATGCTCACCGCCGACACACCACACGGCTCGATCGCGGTCACCCACGTCAGCACGCACTGCTCGTTGCGCGAGGCCATCGAGCGCGTCCGTCACGATCGCGTGCTGAGCGTTATCCGGCTCACGAACGAGGCGCTGCACGGCTACCTCGACACGCCGCGCATCGCAGTGTGCGGTGTCAACCCGCACGCCGGTGAGCACGGCTTGTTCGGGAGCGAGGACGCCGAGCACATCACGCCGGCGATCGAGTCGGCGCGCGCGGAGGGGATCGACGCCACCGGTCCGCACCCGGCCGACACCGTGTTCTTCCAGGCAGTCCATCGCGATCGCTTCGACGCGATCGTCGTGATGTACCACGACCAGGGTCACGCGCCGATGAAGCTGATGGCGTTCGACACGGGGGTCAACGTGACGCTCGGCCTGCCGATCATTCGCACATCGGTCGACCACGGCACGGCGTTCGACATCGCCTGGACGGGTCAGGCCTTCACCGGCTCACTCGATCACGCGCTCGCCTACGCGAATCGCCTAGCCGGCCGCTCGACTTAGCAGGCCGCTCGACCTAGGCGGTCGACGACGCGGGCTCCCGCTCGGGTGCCGGCCGCTTCTCCCAGTACTCGGCGAAGTCCCACTCCATGCCGTGCTGGTCGAGCAGGTCGAGGAACGGCTCCGACGGCAGCGCCTCCGGTCCGACGACGCCGCGCGTCATCCACTGCCCGGTCGCCATCAGCTCGATCGCCACGGCCGGCATCACCGCCGTCTGCCACACGACCGCCTGGTGCCCGAACTCGCGCATCGACCATGCGTTGTCGACGATGTGGTACACGTACACCTCGCGGGGCGAGCCGTCCCTGCCGATCCCTTTCACCCACGTGCCGGCGCACGTGCGGCCGTGCATCTTGTCGCCGAGCTCGGCGGGGTCGGGGAGTGTGGCGGCGACGACGTCGCGCGGCGACACGCGCACGCCCCGCACCTCGACCGGGGCGGTCGACACGAGGTCGAGCTTCTGGAGCGTCTTGAGCACGTTGATGAACTCGTCGCCGAGGCCGTACTTGAACGTCACCCGCTCGACGTCGATCCAGCGCGGGATGAGGATCACCTCCTCGTGTTCGACGTTGACGCACTTGAGGGCGCCGATGCCGGCGGGGAACGTGAAGATCTCAGGTTCGCTGAACGGCGGCGTGGTGTACCAGCCGCGGTCGCGTTCATAGATCACGGGCGGGTTGAGGCATTCCTCGATCGTGGTCCAGATCGAGAACGTCGGTGCGAAGTCGTAGCCGTCGACCACGAGGTCTGCGCCGTCGCGCACCCCGATCTCGTCGATCCGGGAGAACAAGTGGTCGGCGGCGTAGCGGGCGGCGACGTCGGAGAAGCCCGGCTCGACGCCCATGCCCACGAGCGCCATCAGGTTGCGGTTCTTCCACACCGGATGCTGCGCGAACTGGGCGTCGCCGAGTCGTCGTCCGGTCTTCTCGTACGGCTTCGTGGGGTGCGGCTCGGACATGTGCATCGCCATGTCGACGTAA
Organism: Ilumatobacter sp.; assembly: GCA_035641795.1. Classification (GTDB taxonomy): domain Bacteria; phylum Actinomycetota; class Acidimicrobiia; order Acidimicrobiales; family Ilumatobacteraceae; genus Ilumatobacter. The sequence goes on along the minus strand of DASQTR010000493.1, from coordinate 94 downwards.
TGGCAGTGGGCGGCGAAGGCGCCCTCGAAGATCGGCGGGTTGAACCGCGGATCGCAGGCGTTGAGGATCACGTCGGCGCGGCACTGCACTGCAA
>DASQTR010000492.1:0-3473 GCA_035641795.1 Ilumatobacter sp. | reverse complement strand
GATGCGGTAGCGCCTAGCGGCCACCCATCCGTCGACCGCGAGGATCTCCTGGACGTGAGCGTCGTACCACTCGTTGAACTCGTGCTCGCTCACACCGGCGGGCGGATCGCTGAACACGAGATGCACGTACTTCGTCACATCGCCCCCTCGGCGCATCGCTCGGCGCACTTCGCCTTGCCGGCAGTCTGCCCGCGAGCGCGGAATCGGCGCAAGGTTTCATATACGATTTTTCCGTGCGTCTGGGGCGTGTCGGCGTGTGGCTCGGTGGCTACGGGTTCGCTGCCGAGGATGACCGCGCCAACGCGCGGGAGCTGGAGCGCCTCGGCTACGCCGCGCTGTGGTTCGGCGAGGCGCCGGGCGGCAAGGAGGCGTTCACCAGAGCGGCGACACTGCTCGGCGCAACCGAGTCGATCGTGATCGCTACCGGCATCGCCAGCATCTGGGGCAGGGACCCGCTCAACACCAGCTCGGCCATCCGCACGGTCGCCGAGGCGTTCCCAGGTCGTTTCGTCGCAGGGCTCGGTGTCGGCCACGCGCCGGCGGTGGCGATGCGCGGGTACGAGTACCAGTCACCGCTGGGCACGACTCGCGCGTACCTGGCGGCGATGGCTGCGGTGGCGCACGCATCGCCCGAACCGTCGGAACGAGCGCCGGTCGTGCTCGCCGCGCTGCGGCCGCGGATGCTGGAGCTCGCCCGCGACGCCGCCGAGGGCGCCCATCCGTACTTCGTGCCGGTCGAACACACGCGCCGCGCCCGAGCCATCCTCGGCGACGGCAAGCTGCTGGCTCCCGAGCTGGCGGTGGTGCTCGAACCCGATCCCGTGGCAGCGCGCCGGCTCGCCCGCCAGCACACCGGCAGCTTTTACCTGAGCGCGCCCAACTATGTCCGCAACCTCGAGTGGCTGGGGTTCTCCGCCGCCGATCTCGCCGGCGACGGGTCGGACGCGCTCGTCGACGCGGTCGTGGCGTGGGGCGACGAGGCCGCCATCGTCGCCCGCATACAGGAACACCTCGCGGCCGGCGCCGATCACGTGTGCCTGCAACCCGTGACGGGCGTGCGGCCGCTCACCGAGGGGCCCGACCACGCCGCCGTCGACGTGCTCCGGCGCCTGGCATCCGCGCTCCGCGACGCCGATTTGCTGGCACCGAGTGATTAGCCCCATCGCACGCTGCTGCCGGCGTCGACCGGCAGGCTGATACCCGAGACAGCCTTGGACGCGTCGGACGCGAGATACAGCACCGCCTCGCTGACGTCGCGCTCCTCCACCGGCAGGTACACCTTTGCGGTGTGGGCGGCGAGCGCTGGATGGTGATCCCAGTACTCCCGCACCGCATCGCTCTGCGTGAGCGGTGTGTTCACGCCCGACGGATGAACGGCGTTCACTCGGATGCCGTGCTTGCCGAGATCGCCTGCGGACATCTTCATCAGACCCGTGACGCCCCACTTCGACACCGTGTAGGCGGTGAACCCGACGTCGTCATTGGCGACGGTTTGCAACGCCGCCGTCGACGAGATGACGACGATCGATCCGCCACGGCCGCCCTGGATGAGAAACGGGGTGGCGACTTCGATCGTGTTCCACACCCCTGTGAGGTTGATGTCGAGCGTGACGTCCCAGATCTCTGCCCGCCCGGCGTCGTCCATCGGTTGGTCGAGTCGGACCGCAAAGGTGCCCGCGTTGGCGACGACGACGTCGAGCCGGCCGAACTCGCTCGCACCGGCCGCGACCGCGGCGCGCAACGCCGCCCGATCGCGCACGTCCGCCATTTGCGCTACGACCTGGCGACCCTCCGCTTCGACGAGCCGCACGGTCTCGTCGAGATCCTCCGGCGTCGCGAGCTTGGCGGCAACCGCCTCGATCTGCCGGCAGATGTCTACGGCGATGATGTTGGCGCCGGCCTGTGCCAATCGCACGGCGTGCGAGCGCCCCATGCCGCGCGCAGCACCTGTTATCAGTGCGACGCGACCGTCGAGTTCTCCCATCGCTGCTCCCCTCGCTGCTTTCGCCGGCCCTGGTTCGGCGGGCGCGGCATCGTATATGATCCCGCCACGGTGTGCTCGCCGAAGGGGGTGATGCAATGGCAGTCGCGGTAGAGGCCGGCGCTCGCAACGTCCCCGCGCCGCACGCTCGAACCGTCCATTTTCGCGGGCGTGACGTATTGGTCGTCCTCCCCAAACTCCGTGACCCACGCATCCACCTCGCGGTCACGACCTTCGCGATCATCACGATCGGCATGGTGTGGCTCGACTTCCGCCTGTCGATCCCGCAGGTGGCCGCCGCCCTGCTCACGTGCGGTGTGATCGACGTCGTCCGCACTTATCGCGCCCAGGCGGTGCTGGCGTGGCCGGCGAGTGCCCTCCAGACCGCCACGAGCACCGCGCTGATCCTGCGCGTCACCGGCATGCAGGCGCACGACTGGTGGGCGTTCGACGGCTGGTACTACTTCGCTGGCGTCGCTACAGCGGGGCTGCTCACGAAGTACTACGTCCGCTACCAGGGGAGGCACATCTTCAATCCCTCGAACGTGGCCCTCGTGGGGGCGTTCCTGCTGTTCGGCGCCGACCGCGTCGAACCGCTCGACTTCTGGTGGGGGCCGTTCGGCTGGGCGATGCTCGCCGCCTACGTCGTCATCCTTACGGGCGGCATCACGCTCTGCAGCCGCCTGCAACTACTGGGCATGGCCGTCGCGTTCTACGCGACCTTCGTGGTGGGCGTCGGTGTACTCGCCCTGCTCGGCCAGTCGATCACGACGCAGTGGTCACTGACGCCGATCGGCGGCCTGCATTACTGGTGGATCCTCGTCACCTCGCCGGAGACGTTGATCTTCTTGTTCTTCATGATCACCGATCCGCGTACGACGCCTGGCGGCGGTCGCCGCCGGATCGCCTTCGGCGCCGCCGTCGGCGCGGCGTCGACGCTGCTACTGGCGCCGTGGGAGACCGAGTTCGGCACGAAGGTGGGCTTGCTCAGCGGGTTGCTGGTCGTGACCGCCGCCCGCCCGTACGTCGAGCGCCGGCTCGCGAGTCGCAACGCGAGCGAGCGGTCGCTCACGAGCACCCACGACCAAGTCGCGCGGCGCGACCGGCGCCATCCGACGCCATTGTTCAAGGCGACCGGAGCTCTCGTCGCGGCGGCGGCTTTTGTCGGGCTGGTGGCGATCGCCGGCGCTCCCAACCGCAGCGCGGCGTCGTCAGACCCGCCCGCTCCAGCCTCGGACTTCGACATCGACCGGGCTTCGCTGCCGGCGGTCTCGATCGACGACGACGTCGCCGGACTGAGCGCGGAACTGGCGACACCCGCCGGGGCCCAGGATCTGGCGGCGAGCCTTGCGTTCAACCTGCAGGTCGAGGCAGAGGCGCTGGCGACGCGCGACGCCAGTCTGCTCACTGCGGTCGATCACGGGGAGCGGCTCGAGGACATGCGTGCGACGATCGAACGCGCGGCCGGCACCGACATCGTCGTGCCGTCGTA
>DASQTR010000491.1:0-4173 GCA_035641795.1 Ilumatobacter sp. | reverse complement strand
GGTCAGGGCATGGCAATGATCGTCGAAAGGATGAGCTAGTAACTGCGGCTTCGGCTCAGTCCCAGAAGCGCGGCGCGTCGGCTCTGACGACCACGGTCTCCCCCGTGTTGTCGCGGCTGGCGCGCAGCACGTACTGCTCGCTGCCGGCCCACAGCTGAGCGAGCGCGAATCCGTCCTCCGATTCCTTTACGCCGTTGCCGAGCCGCTCGAGCGAACGGATCTCGAGGCCGGCCTCGTCGACCTCCGCCGACCACAGGTTCACGAGCCCCTGCCGCAGCGACGGATCATCGAGTAGGTCGCCGCCACTCAAGCACAACTCGACCGACGTGATCGATACCGCTGCCAGCTGTCCGAGGTCGACGACCGTGTCGCCCGTGAGATCGCCGTCGAGCATCACCGTCGCGTGACCGTTGCCATCGTACGAGCCGACGAAGCCGTAACGAATCAGCGGCAGTCCGTCGTCGCCGGTGGTCTCCCAACGCACCCGATCACCGGCTTGGAACGTCACCCTGCCGCCCGCCTCTCGGCGACGACTGCGTCGGAGAACTGCGGCCACAAGGTGAGCGCTTCGTCCCGCCACTCGTCGAACGCCCGGTCGGTGAGGGCGACTACGCCGGCGTCGATCGAGGGGTCGACCCACATCATCGTTCCGGATCCGCCGAAGTGGCCGAACGTCTGCGACGAGTTGGCGCGACCGGTCCAATGCGGCGACTTGTCGCCACGTACCTCAACCCCGAGACCCCAGGGGCACGGATCGAATCGGCCCACGTCAGGCACGATACCTGCCAGGCTCGCGAACTGAGTGCTGATAACGGTGCGATAGGTTTCGCTGGCGAGCAGCCGCGGGCGCAGCATCTCACCGACGAACAGTCTCGCGTCGCCGCACGTTGCATGTGCCCCGTGAGCGGGCGAGCCGCGCAGCGTCGTGCCGGCCATCCCGAGCGGCTCCCACACCGCCTCGCGCACATAGTCCGCGAACGCGATCCCGGCGGCCCCGGCGAGCTCCTCGGCGGCGCGTTCGATCCCCGCGTTCGAGTAGATCCGGCGGCGAGCCGGGGGAGCGATCGGCTCGTTGCCGTCGAACCCGAACCCGCCCGCGTGGGCGAGCAGGTGCCGCAGCGTCACGCCGTCGGGTGCGGCGGCGAACCGCAGCGGCGCGTCGAGGTCGACGATCCCTTCCTCGACGCCGATCATCACCGCCCACGCCACCATCGGCTTGGTCAGTGAGGCGAGGCGGTACACGCGCTCGGTGTCTCCGATCGTCTCGGAGCCGGAGGCACTCACGACGGCGGCGGTTACGTGCTCCACGGGCCACGACGTGACCAGATGGAGCGCCCCCACGACGCCGCGACTCAGTCCCGGCCGAGGCGGATCAGCTCGGCCGTCCGGAACGCGAGGTCGAGCGACTGGCGCCCGTTGAGGCGCGGGTCGCACATCGTCTCGTAGCGGCTGTCGAGGTCGGTGTCGGAGATCTCGTCGCCACCGCCGACGCACTCCGTGACGTCGTCGCCGGTGAGTTCGATGTGGATGCCGCCCGGCCAGGTGCCCTCAGCACGGTGGGCACGCACGAACCCCTCGACCTCGCTCAGGATGGCGTCGAAGCTGCGCGTCTTGCGCCCGCCGGGGCTCGTGTAGGTGTTGCCGTGCATCGGGTCACAGGCCCACACGACCGGGTGGCCTCCGTCCCGAACGGCAGCCAGCAAGGGCGGCAGCGCGCGGTCGATGCGGTCAGCACCCATCCGCGTGATCAGCGTCAAACGCCCCGGGATGCGCGCCGGGTTGAGCGTCTCGCACACGGCGATCACCTCCTCGACCGTCACCGAGGGCCCGACCTTGCACCCAACAGGGTTACCGACACCGCGCAGGAACTCGACATGGGCACCGTCGAGCTCGCGGGTGCGTTCGCCGACCCACAGCATGTGGGCGGAGCAGTCGTACCACCCGCCGGTGGTCGAGTCCTGCCTCGTGAGCGCCTCTTCGTAGCCGAGGATCAGCGCCTCGTGGCTGGTCCACACGTCGACCTCGCGCAGCGTGTGGTTGGACTCGGTGTCCATGCCCGTGGCACGCATGAATCGCAGGGCGCGATCGATCTCCGACGCCAGTTGGTCGTACTGCTGACCGACCGGGCTCGAGGCGACGAACTCCTGAGTCCACGCGTGGACTCGGTCGAGCGCGGCGAAGCCGCCCTTGGTGAACGCGCGCAGGAGATTCAGTGTCGAGGCCGACTGGTGGTACGCCTGCACGAGCCGGTCCGCGGTCGGGACCCGAGCCGCGGAGGTCGGGGCGATGTCGTTCACGATGTGGCCGCGGAACGCTGGCAGATCCTCCTCGCCGATCCGTTCGTAGTCGGACGAGCGCGGCTTGGCGAACTGGCCGGCGATGCGCCCGACCTTCACGACCGGCACGCCCAGTGAGTAGGTGAGCACGATCGCCATCTGCAGGATGACGCGCAGCTTCTCCCGGATGTTGTTGGCGGAGAAGTCTTCGAAGCTCTCGGCGCAATCGCCTGCCTGCAACAAGAAGGCGTTGCCGGCCGCAACCTGGCCGAGCCCCGTCTGCAGCGAGCGCGCCTCGCCGGCGAAGACAAGCGGGGGATAGGCACGGATCTGTTTGAGTGCCCGGTCGAGGTCGGCCTCGTCGGGCCATGCCGGCTGCTGCTTGATCGGGAACGACCGCCAGCTGTCCGGCGCCCAGGACTTTGCCACCCCGGCAGCCTATCGAAGCAGAAAAATCAAGACGCCGACCGAATCTCTTCGGTCGGCGTGTCAGTTGGACTGGGACAGGCTGTCAATCAGACAGCGAGGATGCCTTCCGCATCGTCGCGGAGGCCCGCAACGGCCCGGCTGACGAGACGGCGCGCGGCTTCGGCGGTTACGCCGAGGCTTTCGCCGACCTCGCGGAAGCTCTTGCGCTCGCCGTCGAGGAGACCGAAGCGGGCCTCCACGGCGTAGCGCGCCCGAGCGTCGAGCGTGCCGAGCAGTTCGTCGAGCAGATCGCTGTCGACGAGCGCCATCACGTGGTCTTCGGGCGTGCCGTCGCCGTTGGCCATCAGGTCGCCGAGCGTCGCATCGCCATCGTCGCCCACGGTCTTGTCGAGCGAGACCGGGGTGGTCAGGCGGTGCAGTTCGGCGTTGGCCTGGTCGAGCGTCTCGCCGTCGCCAGAGGCCTGGCGGAGCGCGGCCCGGAGGCTAGCGGAGCGGTCACCCGGGATGCGGATGAGGCTGGCCTTCTGGTCGAGCGCACGACCGATCGCCTGGCGGATCCAGAACGTGGCGTACGTCGAGAACTTGAAGCCACGGCGCCAGTCGAACTTGTCGACTGCGTGCTCGAGGCCGAGGTTGCCTTCCTGGATCAGGTCGAGCAGATCCATTCCCTGGGGGAGCGGGTAGCGGCGTGCAATGGACACGACGAGACGCAGGTTGGCGCGGATGAAGCGATCCTTGGCCTCGGCGGCTGCGGCCACCTTGGCCTTCAGGTCGGCGCTGCGCTTGCCGTTGGCGAGCAGTTCAGCCGCTTCGCGACCCTGCTCGATGATGCGCGAGAGCTCGCGCTCGTCCTCAGCTGTGAGGAGGGGAACCTTTCCGATGTCGTTGAGATAGAGACCAATCGAGTCATTCATTATGGGTGTTACAACCGTTCGTGGTGGTGTTCATTCCGGCCGCGTGCTGTCTGACGGCAACAAACGCTCGGAATGAAAATTGATCACGCTGTGATCGGGGATTGGGGGGTGTTCTGGGGGAGGTGGGCTCAGGATCCGTCAAGGCGGGATCGACGTAGGTCAGCACGCGCGTATCGGCGCTTTGACCGAGGTTCAACTGTAACAAACGTGTCAAGACAGGTCCGGTCAGGCTGCAGCCGCGACCCGCTTGTCGCCCATAGACTGGCGGGCCGTGTCTCGAAGCTCCGGAAAACCCCAGCACATCGGGGTATTCGGAGGCACGTTCGATCCGCCCCACGTCGGACATCTGGTGACTGCCGTCAACGTCCGTCACGCGCTGGCGCTCGACCGCGTGATCCTGATGGTCGCCAATGTCCCGTGGCAGAAGGTCGGCCAACGTGAGATCACGCCGGCGGCGGACCGACTGGCGATGGTCGCCGCTGCAGTCGCCGACGTCGACCAACTCGAGGTCGGCGATCACGAGATACGCGCCGGCGGCGAGTCGTACACCGCCG
>DASQTR010000490.1:0-2171 GCA_035641795.1 Ilumatobacter sp. | reverse complement strand
CGTCCAGGGCACAGGGACCGTCACGGCAGCCGTCCCCGCCGGCACGTACGCGCTGGCTGAGACGACGAAGCCGGGCTATGCGTCGACTGGCTTCTCCTGCTCGACCGGGCAGGCCGGCTCCAGCGTCACCGTGCCGGATGCCACCGAAGTCACCTGCACGATCATCAACGAGGACGAGCCGGTCGCCGACGTGGCGATCGTCAAGAACGCCAGCGTGCCGCAGGTCGGCGCCGGTGGCGGCTTCACCTGGCTGCTCGACGTCACGAACAACGGCCCCGATCCGGCTCTGGCCGTTGTCGTCGGCGACATCGTCCCCGGTCAGGTGACGGTCACCGGTGTGTCGTCGGCACAGTTCTCGTGCAGCAACTCCGGCAACACCGTGACGTGCACCAAGCCGTCGATGGCGGTAGGTGAGACGGGTTCGATCTCGATCGCCGTCACCGTGCCGGCCGTGGCCGCAAGCGGCAGCGTGGTCAACATCGGTTCCGTCACCGCCACCACGCCCGACAACAACGCCTCGAACAACAGCGACGACGCATCGGTCACGATCGTCGCCCAGGCACCGCCGCCGCCGACACCGCCACCTGTCATCCTGCCTCCGACGGGGTCGAACTCGACCACGCCGGTGACGTGGGCGGCGATCAGCCTCGTGCTGATCGGTGGCATGGTCATGCTCGTCAGCCGCCGCCGCCGAGACCACACCTCGGTCCGCTGACCGAGGGGCGACGGATCGCTCGTGAGGGCGCCTCGGGCGGGGCGCCCTCACGGGCTCGGCTGTGCGAATCGAGAACTGTGAGCGATCTCGGGTGTACAGCCCGGGATCGCTCACAAATCCGGCTGGATCAGCCTCGTAGCTGTGCGATCGCGATTGCCGCCCGCGCCACGTCCGCGAAGCGTGTCGTGAGCGGGGAGCAGCCCAGCCGGATCACGTCGGGATCGCGGTAGTCGGCCAGCACTCTGTGCTCCGCGAACAGGCGACGTGTGAGCTCCCGCGCCCCCGGCTCGTGCACGCAGATGTGGCCTCCCCGGCGGTCGTCGTCCCGCGCGGCGCTGGTCCGCAAACCGAGCGCGTCGCAACACTCGAGGCCGAACCGGCCGAGCTCGACCGACTTGGCGCGTATCGCCTCGATCCCCGCTTGCCCCGTCACCTCGATCCCGCACTGAGCGGCGGTCAGAGCGATGATGCTCGGCGTGCCGAGCAGCAGCCGGCCGATGTCGTCCCGCGGTCGGTAGGCGTTCTCCATCGCGAACTGGTCGTGCTGCGAGAACCACCCTCGGATCGGGTTGACGATGCGATCGATGAGCTCGCGGGCGACGTAGGAGAACGCCGGCGAGCCGGGTCCGCCGTTGAGGAACTTGTAGCTGCAGCCAACCGCCAGCTGGGCCCCCGCCGCACGGACCCCGACGGGATGCACGCCGGCGGCATGTGAGAGGTCCCAGATCACGAGCGCCCCAGCGGCTGTGATTCGTGCCGTTTCGGTGGCTATGTCGACGATCTCGGCGGTGCGGTAGTCGACCATCGACCGCAGCACGACGGCGACATCGTCGAGCCGGTCGAAGCCGGCACGCACCTCGCGCCCGTCGGCGGCGGCGATGCCCTCGACGACGTAGCGGTCGGTCGGAAAGTCCCCGGGGTCGATGGCGATCGCGCGGCGGCCGGGGTTCATTGTCAGCGCCGCGCGCACGAGTTGGTACACGTTCACGGTCACCGAGTCGTGGACGACGACCTCCCCGGAACGGGCGCCGATCAACGGGGCGAGCATGTCGCCGACCTGCGCCGGCATGTCGAGCCAGTGGTCCCAGCCGTTGATCAGCTCGCCTGCCCACTGGTCGCGAAGCGTGGCCGTCACTCGCTCGAGCGTGCGTCGCGGTGGCATGCCGAGTGAGTTGCCGTCGAGGTACGCGAGCTCGCGGTCGGGGATGTGGAACTCATCACGCCACGGCGCCAGCGAGTCGGCGGCGTCGAGCGCGTCGGCACGGGCAAGCAACGCCTCCGCGCTCATGAGTCCCCGACCAACTCGAGGAAGCTGGCGTGCCTGACCAGCCCGTCGTTGGTGAACTCCGTGATCTCGACGAGGGCTCGCAGCTCCGGGCGAACCCACGTGGCGCCCTTTCGGTACGCCGGCGGAGGGAGCGGGCGGAAGGGACACTCCTTGACGGCCAGCTGCTTC
>DASQTR010000489.1:0-5160 GCA_035641795.1 Ilumatobacter sp. | reverse complement strand
CCGCAACTGTGCTCCGCCGGGCGGGCGCTGATCGTCGCAGAGACCGCGATGCTCGTCGGCCGTGACGACGGCATGGCGTACGCCGAGCGGCTCCACGACTGGGGCGACCTCGGCGGCTACGAGCTCGAAGCCCAATGGGAGGCCGCCGCTCAGCGCAGCGTCAAGACGCCGGTCGACGACTTCGCCACGCGCACGATCGGTGAGTTGAGCGGTGGCGAGCGCAAGCGGCTCATCCTCGACGTGCTGCTCAACAGCGGGGCCGACGTACTGCTGCTCGACGAGCCGGACAACTACCTCGACGTACCGACCCGCGCCTGGCTGGAGGACCAGATCAAATCGTCCAAGTCGACGATCCTGATGGTCAGCCACGATCGCACCCTGCTGTCCAACGTCGCGACCAAGGTGATCTGCGTCGAGGGAACGGGTTGTTGGGTCCACGGCGGTTCGTACCGCACCTTCCCCGAGGCCCGCTCCAGGCGCCAGGAGCAGCTGGGCGACGATCTGCAAAGGTGGAAAGACGAGGAGCGCCGGTTGTACCGGCACATGAAGATCATGAAGCAGCGCGCCGCCCAGAACGACGGCAACGCGCCGAAGGCAAACGCGGCCGAGACGCGGTGGGAGAAGTTCGTCAAGGCCGGGCCTCCCCCGCCACCGGTACCAGACCAGCAGATCCTCGTGAGGCTGCGCGGCGCCGACGCCGCGCGACGCGTGGTGCAACTCACCGACGTCTCGATCGGCGACCTGTTCCTGCCCTTCAGCCACGAGATCTATCACGGCGAGCGGATCGGGCTGATCGGGCCGAACGGCACGGGCAAGACGCATCTCCTGAACGCGCTCGCGGGTACGACGAGGCCGAATGGCGAACTATCGGGCACGATCAAGTTCGGGCCGCGGACCTCCGTTGGCATGTTCACACAGGTCAACGACCGCCCAGAGTTCCGCGGGCGAACCTGCCTCGACATCGTTCGCGACCGGCGCTACGACGAGCAGCTGGCGATGAAGGCACTCGCCCGCTTCCGCATCGCCCGCCAGTCCCGCCAGGTAGTGGAGACCCTCTCGGGCGGTCAGAAGGCACGGCTCGAGATCCTCTGCCTAGAGCTCGACGGGTACAACGTGCTGCTGCTCGACGAGCCCACCGACAACCTCGACGTCGACTCGTCAGAGGCGCTCGAACGCGCCCTCGACGGCTTCGACGGCACAGTGATCGCGGTCAGCCACGACCGTGCGTTCCTCGCCCAACTCGACCGCTTCCTGATGATCACCGACGACGGCGAGGTGTTCGCGCTCCCCGACTACGAGTTGGCCATGCGCGCGCTGGCGCAGCCCGACACGGTAGGAACGCTTCGCCTCGCCGAGACGCTCACCTGAGCGCCATTCAGCTGGCGAGCTCGCACCAGTCCTTGTACTGGTCCTCCTGACCACGGACGACTCGACCGTACAGATCGGCGATCGCCTGCGTCTTCGGGCCCGGGCACGGGATCGGCCGGTCGTCGACCGAGTTGACCGATGAGACCTCTGCCGCGGTGCCGACCAGGAACATCTCGTCGGCAATGTAGAGGTCGCTGCGGGTGAGGTTGTCGAGCACGCACTCGTAGCCGAGATCGTGAGCGAGGGTGATGACCGTGTTCTGGGTGATGCCCTCGAGCGCTCCGGCCGACAGCGGCGGCGAGATCAGCTTGTCGTGGCGCGACACGAACACGTTCTCGCCCGAGCACTCGGCGATCAGACCGTTGCCGGCGAGCATGATCGCCTCGTCGTAGCCGGCCTTGAGCGCCTCGACCTTGGCGAGCGACGAGTTGACGTAGTTGCCCGTGGTCTTCGCCGCGGGCGGCATGATGTTGTGGTCGTGGCGGGTCCACGACGAGGTCTTCAGGCGGACGCCCTTCGACAGCGCGTCGTCGCCGAGGTACGCGCCCCACGGCCAGCACATGATCGCCACGTCGACCGAGCAGGGCATCGTGTTGAGGCCCATCTCGCCATACCCGTAGTACGCGATCGGCCGCACGTAGCACGCCGGCAGGCCGGTCGACGCCACCGTCGCCTTGGTGGCCTCGACGAGCTCGTCGACCGTGTAGGGGATCGACATGCCGAGGATCTTGGCCGAGTTGTGGAGCCGGACGATGTGGTCGCTCAGGCGGAACACGGCCGGCCCCTGCGAGGTCTCGTAGGCGCGGATGCCCTCGAACACGCCCGTGCCGTAGTGCAGCGTGTGCGTCCCTACGTGGATGCGGGCGTCGTCCCAGTCGACGAGGTCACCGTTCATCCAGATCTTGGGGGTAGGCGTGATAGGCATGGATCTAGTTTCTCACCCGCGATGCGATGGTGTCACCCACCGACGTGGTGCTCCCGGTAACCGGCTCGGCGCAAGCCGCGCGGATGCGCTCGGCGGCCGACATCTCGCCGAGGAACTCGAGCATCAGCGCCGCAGACAGGATCGCGGCGGTCGGGTTGGCCTTGTTCTTCCCGGCGATGTCGGGCGCCGACCCATGCACCGGCTCGAACATCGACGGCCCGGTGCGAGCGGGGTTGAGATTCGCCGACGAGGCGAGCCCGATCCCGCCCGACACGGCGCCGCCGAGGTCGGTCAGGATGTCGCCGAACAGGTTGTCGGTGACGACGACGTCGTACCGCTGCGGGTCCTGGACGAAGTAGATGCAGGCGGCGTCGACGTGGTTGTAGGCGGTGGCGATGCCGCCGTACTCGGCGGCGACTTCCTCGAACGTGCGCTGCCACAGGTCGCCGGCGAACGTCAGCACGTTGGTCTTGTGAACGAGTGTGACTTGTTGACGGGCGCGAGTGCTCGCCAATTCGAAGGCGTAGCGGATGCAACGCTCGACACCCATCCGGGTGTTGACCGAACCTTGCGTCGCCACCTCGTGTGGTGTGCCCCTGCGCAGCACACCACCCTCGCCGACGTACGGGCCCTCCGTGTTCTCGCGGATGACGACGAAGTCGTGCGGTTGCGAGTTGCCGGGAGCGACGCCGGAGAACGGCCGCTGATTGATGTAGAGGTCGAGCTCGAACCGTATCTTGAGCAGCAGCCCGCGCTCGATCACGCCGGGCGGCACGTCCGGTGTGCCCACCGCGCCCAGCAGGATCGCGTCGAACTTGCGCAGCTGGTCGAGCGTTCCGTCGCCGAGGATCTCGCCATCGCGGAGGTACCTGGCACCGCCGAGGTCGAAGGCGGTCGTGTCGAGCGCGACGCCGGCCGCCTCGATCACCTTGAGCGCCTCCGCCGTCACGTCGGGTCCGATCCCGTCGCCGCCGATCACTGCAATCTGATGTGCCATACGGGAACCAAAGTTAGGCTGTCACGTCTATGGCGACCCAGAAGCTCTCCCGTGCCGCGTACGAGCGGCTGCGCGCCGAGTACGAGGATCTGACCACTCGCGGTCGCATCGATGTGGCAGCAAAGATCGAGCGTGCCCGCGAAGAGGGCGACCTCAGCGAGAACGCCGGGTACCACGCCGCCAAGGACGAGCAGGGCCACATGGAGGGCCGGATCCGCCAGCTCGAGCACCTGCTCGAGGCTGCCGAGATCACCGACGACCAGCGCGTGTACACCGTTCTCTACGACGGCGACGCGCCCGATCAGGCCGAGCGCTACGTCGTCGGTCATCTCGAGGAACAGGTCGAGGGCGCCGTGCTGGTCAGCCCCTCGAGCCCGCTCGGCACCGCGCTGGAAGGCGCCGCCGAGGGGCAGGAGGTCACCTATCAGGCGCCCAACGGAGCGCTCACGGTGACGGTGCTCAAAGTCGAGCTGGTCTGACGGAGCGGCACTGAGCGCCGAGCAGGAACCGCTCGCCGGTGGTCCACCGCCGACGCCCCCGGTCGACCTCCCGCCGGGACGCGACGTCGAACTGCCGGGTCTCGGCACGGTGTTCGTGCGCGATGCACCGGGGCCGCGCGGCGCGGCGACGCTGGTGCTGCTCCACGGCTGGACCGCCACCGCCGACCTCAACTTCTTCAGCTGCTACGGCGCGCTGTCCGAGCGCTGGCGCGTGGTGGCGTTCGACCATCGTGGCCATGGGCGCGGGTTGCGCTCGCGCCGTACGTTCCGGCTCGAGGACTGCGCCGACGACGTGGTGCGGGTTGCCGATGCGCTCGGCGTCGACACGTTCGTGCCGGTCGGCTACTCGATGGGCGGGCCGATCGCACAGTTGACCTGGCAACGCCATCGCCAGCGTGTCGACGGGCTCGTGTTGTGCGCGACGGCGCCGTACTTCGCCGGACGGCGACCGGAGCGGCTGTCGGTGCTGGGGATCACAGGCCTGGCGGCGCTCGCCCGGGTGACCCCGACGCAAACGCGGACGTGGATCACAGAACAGCTGTACCTGCAGCGCAGGACGCAGACGTGGAGCGACTGGGCGATCGAGCAGGCGTCGCGCCACGACTGGCGGATGGTGCTCGAGGCGGGGCGGGCGCTGGGCGCGTTCTCGTCGTCCGACTGGCTCCACGAGATCGACGTACCGACCTCCGTCGTCGTCACGATGCGCGACCAGGTCGTGCCGCTCAGACGCCAAGCCCGGATGTTCGAAGCGATCCCGGGTGCCGACGCGTTCCGGGTCGACGCCCCCCACGACGCCGCCGTCTCGAGCACCGCCGACTTCGTGCCACAACTCGTGCGCGCGGTGGCGTCGGCCGTCGCCCGCACGCGCTGACGGCCCGGTAGCGTCGCCGGCCATGTCGCCGCCCGTTCGCGTGATCGTCGCCGTGGCGATCGCCTGCCTCGCGGCGTGCGGCCGAGGGGATGGCGACGATGCCGGCCCCACGCCCGACGCCACAGAGGCCAGCGTTCCCCAGACCGGCGTGACGGATCCGACCTCGACCACCGTCCCGATGCCGAAGACATCACTCACCGAATGCGAGGACGTACCCGATCCCGTGAACTACCCGGAGGGATCGATCCCCCAGGCGCTCCGCCCGTGCACGCCTCCGGGGCAGCTCGCCGTGCACACCATCCGGCCCGGCAACGGGCGGGCAGCGGCCGCTGGTGACACCCTGATCGTCGACTACACCGGGGTGCGGTCGGCCACCGGCGAGATGTTCGACTCCAGCTACCTGCGCGGCATCCCGCTCGATTTCGTACTCGGTCGCGGCGGCGTGATCGCCGGCTGGGACCAGGGACTCACCGGCATGCAGGCGGGCTCGGTGGTGAAG
>DASQTR010000488.1:0-20378 GCA_035641795.1 Ilumatobacter sp. | reverse complement strand
TCATCGCCGTCAGCGGTGGAGGCCTGCTCGACCTCATCGGGGGCTAGCTCAGGTGGACCAGGGTCTCGTGGAACGGGTCGGCGTAGTGCTCGGCGAACAGCTTGGCGACGAGCTCGCCTCGGCTGCTCACGGAAACCTTGTCGAACACCGCCTTGATGTAGTCCCGCACGGTATGTGCCGACAGGAACAGCTCGGCGGCGGTCAGCTCCCCCGCTTTGACGACCGCTGACTGCGCGACGCCGTCCAGAACCAGTATCCACGGCTCACCAGGCAAGGGTACGCGGGACCAACTCACCCCACCGGCGCGCGTCAGGTCTGATCCATGAGCTGGCGATAGACGTCGAGTGCCGCTCCGACAGCTGACTCGAGCTCCGGGTGCAGCGGACCGGGAACGAAGCGCCGCGACTGGACGCCCCGTGCGGCGCTCTCACAAAGAGGGATGTCCTGACGATTCGTCGCCCGCCAGACGGTCGTCAGTGCGTCGATGTCGAAGTCGACTCCTTCGACGGCCGTATCGGTCACGAGCCATCTGGTCTCCCAACGTGTGTGGCGCGCGTCGATCGGTCGGAGCAGATGCACGACCAGGTGATCGACGTGGCAGATGAGTCGCGTCAGCATCGGCACGATCGCGAAGCCGCTGTCGGGTGCAGCCGACGCTCCATCGACCACCGCGTGGCCGCTCAGTGGTGGGGCGATAAGGCCGCCGTCGATCGACATCGTGAGGTGGCCAGGCTTGATCGGAGTCGCACCGCCGAGGTACTGGCCGGACCAGCTGTCGGTCGTGGCGTACATCTCGTCGAGCGCCATCGACGCGCACAGCTCCGGATGGTTGATGCGGCAGTGGTAGCACTCGAGGTAGTTCTCCAGGACGATCTTCCAGTTCGCAGCGATCGCGTACGACTCCCGGAACGCTTCCTTGAGGCGTTCCGGGCGTGCGTGCGTCATGTCCGACGCAAGCGCATCGAGCGCAGGGGTGAGAGGCGGCGGCGCCGACTCGGACAGCGAGACGAACACCAACCCGTGCCACACCTGCACGTGGCCGCGATGCAAGCTCCATTCGGCGTGCTCGAGTTGTGCCGGCGAACCGGGGACGTGTGTGAGACTTCCGTCGAGTCGGTAGCTCCACTGGTGATACGGGCACACGAATCGGCGTACTGCTCCGTGAGCTTCTTCGCACAGGCGATGGCCACGATGTCGGCAGGTGTTGAGCAGGGCGTGGAGCTGTCGGTCGTCGTCGCGTACGAGGATGAAACCTTCGCCGGCGATCTCGTCGGTGACATACGCACCCGGACCGTCGAGCTGCGACTCGTGGGCGACAAACGTCCATTGGCGAAGGAAGATCCGCTGCACCTCGGCTTCGAAGACGTCGTCGGACACGTACGCGTCGCGCGGGAGTGTCGTTCGGGTGGTCATTCGTTCCCCCGAGTACTCGTCGACTGCACCCACGGCCACAAGTGTACGAAGTGCGTCGTTGCGGTGTCCCGACTGATGAGCGGGAATTCAGATGTAGCGGTCGATTGCGGCCGCGGCGGCGTCGACGTAGCCGCCGCCGAACTTGATGGCGTGTACGACCAGCGGGGCGATCTGGTGGAGAGCGACACGCTCCTGCCAACCATCGGTCAGGGGGAACGCTTCTGCATAGGCGGCGAAGCAATCGTCGCCGAAGCCACCGAACAGACGCATCATCGCCAAGTCGAACTCGCGGTGACCGCCGTGCGCAGCCGGGTCGATCAACCAGCTCCGTCCGCCCGGCCCCACGAGTCGATTGCCGTGCCACAGGTCGCCGTGGAGACGGGCCGGTGGCTCTGGTGGTCCACCGACCACGTCGAGCCTGCCGGCGAGTGCTTCCAGTCGCTCGATCGACGTCGGCGGGAGCGCGCCCCCGTCCGCCGCCAAGGTGGCGAGGGGCAGCAAGCGATTGGAGGCGTAGAACTCGACCCAGGTGTCGGTCGGCGGATTGGGGAGCGCGCGGCTCCCGGTGGAGCGCCGGTCCTCTCGTCCGAAACACGGCGCGCCGGCGCGGTGCAGGTCGGCGAGCCGCAGGCCGAGGTCGGCCTCGGTGGAGGACGCTGGCAAGCCACGCTCCACCCATTCGAGTGCCAGAAATGCCGGCGGAGCATCCGACACGGCGAGTACGCGCGGCACGTCTAGCGCCTCCGCCGCGCCGAGCCAGGCGAGGCCGGTCGCCTCGGTGGTGAAGAACTCCGCTGGCGGGCGGAGATGCGTCTTCACGAACACTCGCCGCCTGTCGGCGAGATCGACCGCAAACGCAATCGCCACGTCACCGCCGTGCACACGTGAAGCTGCGCCGACAGCGCTTCCGAGCGCTGCCTCGACAGCCGCTGCAAGATCGACGTCCAAGACGACCATCGTCGCGACTCTTACGCCTCCTGCCGTACACCGCACGATCCAGCAAGCCCAGAATGGACACCTGGTGACACTCGGGTCGCATGCTTGCAGCGAGAGTCGTCACGCGGTTTTAGCCGGTCAGGACCAAGGAGTAGGCATGGAGCGGAACACCGAGCTCGAGCGCGTTGCGGAGATCTTCGTGGGCGATTGGACGGTGACGATCACCAACCAGTGGTGGCTCGATGACCCGACGACCGTCTCTTCCGGAACGGCCTCCTGCGAGTGGCTCGGGGACTCGTTCATCACCCTGCAGGCCGAGTTCGACGGTACACCGACGTGGAGGTTCGTGTTCGGGCGCAACGACGCACGTGACCAGTTCGTCGTGCTGTACCACGACGAGCGAGGCGTTCTTCGCGTCTTCGAGCTGACGCTCGATGATGGATCCTGGACGATGCTGCGCACCGACCCCGACTTTCACCAACGCCTCCTCGGCCGCATCGACGGTGACCGCATGATCGGCAGCGCCGACGCGTCAGAGGATCAAGGCGCCACGTGGCGAAAGGATTTCGACCTGATCTTCACGCGTGCCCGCTGAGCTGTCGCACCGTCGTTCGAGCGGGCGGTGGGATGGTGCCGACCGCTCTATGCAAGCCCCTTCACCTCAAGCCACGGGCCTCGGTTGCCGATGTCCTCGGTGCGCCTTCCGCCCGCGGGCAGGCGTGCTGGCCGAAGTCCGCCGGGGCGGGAACTTCGACGGGCCCGGCCTCCCGGTAACAGTGGGCGCCCGGCCCTCGCTTCGGCGAGGGTCAGCGCCCGTGTGTGGTGGTCACCGCGAGTTCGTCGTCGGTGTACACCGCTTGCCGTGTCAGGAGGTGGTTTCGCGGGCCCAGTTGACGGTTGCGCCACAGAAGGCGTGGACGCCCTGCGGGCCGGCCTGGCCGAGGGTGAACGCGTGCGCCACGTAGCGCACCGTCGACGAAACCTTGTCGGCGCCGACCGGGGTGACGGTGGCCCGGCCGTAGCCGGCGGTCCCTGTGCTCGCGGTCTGGCTCTCGGCC
Source organism: Ilumatobacter sp. (assembly GCA_035641795.1). Taxonomy (GTDB): domain Bacteria; phylum Actinomycetota; class Acidimicrobiia; order Acidimicrobiales; family Ilumatobacteraceae; genus Ilumatobacter. Next base: position 16,971 of record DASQTR010000488.1, on the reverse strand, counting down.
AGTGTGCCGTTGGTCGTCTTGCCACCGTTGAGGTCGTCGATCTCGAACAGCACGAACGTCATGTTGGCGGTGTCGTCGTCGAAGTAATGGAACGTGAAGGACGTGATCGCCATGCCATGGTCGAGCGGTATGTCGAGCACCAGGTCGCCGGTGTCGCCGAGGTCGACGCAGCCGGAGTCGCGCACCGGCCCGACCGGCGTGCTTGCCATGGCCGAGTAGCCGGTGAGCTCGATCGCTCCCGTCTCGATCGCGGGCGACTTCGGCACCAGGTAACCGGTGACGTCGGCGACGAGATGCACGCTTCCCGACTTGTTGTAGAGGTCGATGCGGCCGTTGTCTCCGAGACCGATGGTGATCGTGTTGGCGATCGCCTTCGAGACGCCCGGGTTGAGGACCGAGGTCGTCGCCCGCGGCGTGCCCGTCGGCGTCGCCGTGATGAACGTGTCGGCCGTGCCCTCCGTGGCGGTGAGCGTGACGATCACACCGGTGGCGTCGAGCGGAACACCCCCGACGCCGGCCACCTGGACGGTGATCGAGGAGTCGGGCCCTACCGGGGCAGCAGCCGGCGCGCCGATCGGCTCCCGAGTGTCAAGGATGCGGGCGGGGTCGACCGTGACGATCGTCGACGGCGCCGACGCCGGAGCGGTGGACCCGCTCTGCACGCCGAGTGTCAGCGTGGCGAGTCCGACCACGGCGAGGATGCGAGTCAAGCGGAGCCGCAGCCCCGCCAAGCGAGTTGGTTCTGACATGCCGCGGCAAGCTACGCAGAACGCCTTCCCGCGGCCTTCCCCTCGCGCGTCGCGTCGCCACGAACCCCTTCGAGCAGCAACGGATCGAGCAACGCGACAGCCGCCAGCCACACCAGGCCGAGTGCGACTCCAACAGTGATGTCGGACAGGTAGTGGACACCGAGCATCACACGCGAGATCGCGATCGCTGCGACGAAACCGGCCGCTGAAGCGAGGACAGCCCACCGCGCCCGCGGCGCCAACCGCGGCGCGACGATCAGGAGCAGGACGCCGTAGATCGCAACCGACTGCATCGCATGGCCAGACGGAAAGCTCGAGCCGTAAGGATCGGCCAGCGCCGGCACGAAGCTCGGCCGATCGCGACTGATTACGAGCTTGATGGTCCGGCACACAACTGCACTGCCGATCGCCGTCACGAGCAGCAGCGCCGCGGCGGGCGTACGCCGTTTTCGAACCCATGAGACGGCGGTCAAACCGACCATTAGCGTCAACCACACCGTCGAGCCGAAAAACGTCACGATCTGAAACGCGAGATGCACGACGCGCTCGCTCGCCGTGAAGCGATGAGCATCGACGGCGAGATCCCGATCGAGGTCGCGCACCGCGTCGCCGACCATCATCTCGGCGGGCAGCAGCAGGGCGCAGGTTGCCGACACGGCGACGAGCGCGCCGAGAACCGGTCGGGCAAGCAACGCCGGCCAGCCGACGTGCCCGACCGGTGGATCGCCTGCGCCAGACCGCCAGCCGCCCACCCTGAGGGTCTCGAACACCGACATGCCTACAAGCTATGGACGAATCCGGACCAGATCCGACCGGTCATTCAAGCGAGTCTGTCAGACCGCTGGATCCCCACCGGTCGTGTGGTGGACGTGGGCGCGCTGACCGTCGCGGTCGAAGATCATGATCAATTCCACTGGGCCGTCGATGGCTGCGAGGGCGTGGGGCGTCATCGTCGCGAACTCGGCGGCCTCGCCGGTCTCGACCGTGATCTCCCGTTCCCCGAGCGTCAAGCGCACCCGTCCCTCCACGACGAAGAACCAGTCGTGACCGGGGTGCACGCGCGGTTCGGGTGGGCGGCGAGTCGGCTCTAGTCGCATCTTGATGGCGATCGTCTTGCCCGTCGGCCGGCTCAACAGCCAGGTCGTGCGCCCGCCCGACTTGCTCGGCGCCGGTCGGATGACGACATCGTCGTGGCTGCGGACGTCGAGCAGTGCGTCGAGGTCGACCTGGAGTGCCGCAGCGAGGGGCAGCAGGATGTCGAGGCTGATCGTCCGGTTGCCCGTCTCCACTCGGCTGATCGTGGAGGGACTGAGATTGGTTCGCTCGGCGAGCTCGTCGAGCGACAGACCCAGCGTTTGCCGCAAGCTCCGCAGCCGGGCGCGAACGATCGGTTCGATGTCCCGCGGCTGCGCCATGTTCCTCCTCGGTCTTGCGAATCCCGCAAAGCTGCTTGCGCTTTTGCGGATACACCGTATCGTCGCGAATCATGAGAACTCACCACACCCGACCCGTCGAGCGGCATTGCGACGTGGCCGTGATCGGCGGATCCGCGGCCGGGCTCGCTGCCGCGCTGCAACTCGGCCGCCAACGTCGTTCCGTGATCGTCGTCGACTCGGGCGAGCCGCGCAACGCCCCCGCCGCACACATGCACAGCTTCCTCGGTCATGAGGGACTTCCTCCATCGGAGTTGAGCGCTGTCGGACGCGAGGAGGTCCGCAGCTACGGCGGTGAGGTCCTCGCAGGTCGCGTCAGCCGTGTGACCCGTGCCGACAACGACACCTTTCGGGTCGAACTCGTCGGCGGCCATTCCATCATCGCCCGAACGGTTCTCGCGGCTACTGGTCTGGTGGACGAGTTGCCGAACATCGACGGTCTCGCCGAGCATTGGGGCAGCGACGTCATCCACTGCCCGTTCTGCCACGGCTACGAGAGCCGCGACCGGCGCGTCGTGCAGATCGTGACGCACCCGAGGGGACTCCACACCGCCGGGTTGTTCCGGCAGCTGACCGCCCAGCTGACATTGGTGCTCCACCACCCTGTCGACGTCGACGGCGCAGAGCTCGACGCCCTGCGAGCGAGCGGCGTGAATGTCCTACACGGGCAAGTACGCCGCATCGTCACGGCTGCCGACGGCCACGTGGCGGGAGTTCAACTGGCCGACGACACACGCGTCGATGCCGACACGGTCGTGGTCACTCCCAGGTTCAAGGTCCGGGTCGATCCGTTCGGGGCGGTCGGGCTCAAGCCGGCGGAGCACCCGACCGGGCTCGGGGACTACGTCGAGACAGACGACAGTGGGGCAACGGCGGTGCCGAGGCTCTACGCCGCCGGCAACGTGACCGACCCGAGCCAGCAGGTCTTGCAAGCAGCCGCCGACGGCAGCCGGGTCGGCGCCATGATCAGCTTCGGCCTCGCTCACGAAGACATTCGAGCCGCCGCCCGACCGTCAGCCAACCAAGCCGACTGGGACCATCGCTACGGCGACGACCAAGTCTGGAGCGGTAACCCGAACGGCACACTCGTCCACGAGATCAGCGGCGTTACGCCCGGCCGCGCCCTCGACGTGGGCGCGGGCGAAGGCGGTGACGCGATCTGGCTTGCTGAACAGGGCTGGAGCGTGACCGCCAGCGATATCTCGCAGCGCGCGCTCGACCGGGTCGAGACCGCGTCGGCGCGCCGTGGTCTGCGCGTCGAGTGCCTCCACGCAGACGCCAACGCGCTCGATGCCTACGAAACCGCAGCGTTCGATCTGGTCTCGGCGCAGTACGCGTCGATCCCGCGCACACCAGATGGCCGGGGTGTCGGCAACCTGCTGAACGCGGTGGCGCCGGGCGGCACGCTGCTCGTCGTCAGCCACGATCCCGAGCCGCTGCGTGCGACCATCGACACCGCCGCCCACAGCCGGCCATTTGATCCGGATGCCTACGTACCGGTCGACGACTTCGCAGCGGCCCTCGCCGGCTCGCCGGAATGGGACATCCAGTTGCACGAGAAGCGGCCCCGTCCACCGGGCGCCGCATCGGCGTCGCACCACGTCGACGACGTCGTGCTCCGTGGCCGACGCCGCCCGCTCTCCGCCGCGACGTAACCAGCGCGCAGTGCCACGAAGCCTGGTGTCAGGCGGTCGAGTCGTCGTCCTCGACCAGGTCTTCCCGGACCGCGACGACCTCGTCGATCGAGATCTCGTCCTCCTCGATCGAGCCATCGCCGTCGGCGTCGACCGCGGTCACGGTCGTCGACTCGATCACGTCCGGCGCGCCATCGCCGTCGAGGTCGTATCCGGTCACGGTCGTGTGATCGATGGCGTCGGGCACGCCGTCGCCGTCGAGGTCGTATCCCGTCACGGTTGTCCGCTCGATGACGTCGGGCACGCCGTCGCCGTCCACATCGGCAACGATCGTGGTCGTTTGGGAGACGATGTCGGGCACGCCGTCCTCGTCGACGTCGATGACCTCCGTCTCGATCGTCGCCTCGATCTCTCCTGATTGCTCTGGTTCGTCCATCAACGGAGTCAAACACGCCATAGCGGGTCGACCGCAATCGCGGACCGCGCTACGTGGTCTCGGGCCGCCACCGTCAACCGGTGATGCCGGTCGTCGTGGGCGGGGTGGTTGCCGGTGGAATGGTTGCAGGCACCGGGCAGGCGTCCGCAGCCCACATGCCGACAGCGGCAGTCTGGGCGTCGACCATTCGTTGCGCGTACTGACCGCCGCGAGCGATATCGGGTTCGACCGGCTCGGCGATCGCCAGCCCCAGGTCGATCATCGTGCCGCCCAGATCGACACCATCGGACTGTTCGACGTAGCGCAGGTTGTTGCCGTCCGCGTCCACGTCTGACATATCGGGCACGAGCGTGAGCTCCTTGTCGCTCGCGAGCAACCGAAGCGCGTTGGTTGCCTGGTCGCTCATGCAGCCGCCCGGCTCTGGTGCGTTGATCCCGATGATCTGGATCCGGCGTTGACCGTCCGTTCCGGTTACGTCGAAGGTGTCGCCGTCGATCACCTCGACGAGCGTCCATCCGCTGGTCACGACCAACCCCACAACTGGCGCAGTCGTCGGTGGGACCAGCATCGTGATCACTCCCGGGCAGACGCCGGAGGTATGCAGCTGATCGGCGAGAGTCGCGAACTCCGGTGACTCGTACGTCTTCGGCTGTGTGCCCTGGATCGTCGAGCATGTTGTCGCCATCGCATGTTCGGCAGCCGGCGTGTCGGGGCCGGTCGCCAGGCCGAGCTCGGCGGCGAACTCGCGGCCGCGCGACAGCGCTTCTCCGCACGACGCCAACTCGGTGGTGAACGTCAGTCCCTCTTCGGATGTGCAGGTCAACGGCGCGCGCACGGTCGTGGGTGCGGCGTCGTCATCGCCCGATCCGCCGCATCCCCAGAGCAACGCGATCACCAGCGTCAGACCCGTCGCGTATGTTGCTCGCCCCAAGGAAAGGCATCGTACGCGCCGCGGAATGGGCGTCGGGACGTCTTGTCCGTGCGCAATGTCGCGAATCGGTCAGTCGAACCCGAAGATCGGCGGCAGGACGACGACCACCGCCGCCGCCCAGAGGGCGAAGATCGGTAGGTACGTCGTCTGCCACCGCTCGACGCGGTGGAAGGTGCTGCGCCCGGCGATGAAGCGCATCGACAGCCACGCCGCCACGGCCAGATTCACCAGCAAGACGAGGTTGAGGCCGAGCGTCGCCGCGCGATTCGGCGTGAACCCCAGATCGCCGATGCGTGCCACCATCGCCCCGAGCACCATCAGATCGAGGACCAGCGCGCTGGCGACGGTGAGCAGTTGAATGCGGTCCATCAAACCGGGCGGCTTTGCCGGCTCGCGCGCCGACATCGCGTAGAGAACGAGCCCGAGCACCACCACCAGCAAGGCGTCGAACACGCCGAGCAGCTCGCGATCGAAGTCGCCGCCGACGCTGTACACCGCATAGGTCACCACGGCAACCGTCAGCATCAGGGCGAACAGTGGAGTGAACAGCATGGTCAACACCGGCGCCATGTTCTCGACCACCTGCTGCTTCGACTCCACCAGCCAGGCGGCGACGATCACTGCGCCGGCAGCGCCCGACGGCAGCACCCACTCGGCGACGTGCTCCGGCAGATCGGATCCGATCGGTTCGAGGATGAGGCCGGTTAGCCCGACCAGCACGCCGCCGCCGAGGGCGATCAACACGTAGTAGATGAACCACTCGCCCGTGAAGCGGACGAAGTCCATCCGTCGCTCGTGCGACCTGACCGTGCCGCCCATGTACGGATACGCGACGACGAACCACAAGACGACCGGCAAGTGGAGGGCAGCGAGCACCTCGGTGTCCGAGTCGGTGCCGAACGGATAGAGGTTGACCACGATCGCGGCGACCGCGAACGGCACAGCGGTCAAGATCCAGTGCCGGGTGTCGATCCGGCGTCGCAAGGCGAAGTAGCCGGCGAGGAACGGCAACACGAACAGGCTGAGGTTTCGAGCGAACCACGCCGGCTCGTCATCGGGGAATCCGGCGACGAGGCGTGCAACCTGAATCACGATCGCGGCAGCGAGCGCGAACGCCAGCGCCGAGAGCCACCCTGTGGAGGTGCTCGCCGCCCGATCCTCCTCGCCGTTCAAGACCAGTTGCTTCCAAAGCCGTGCGCTGTGCTCGCGTGCGAACTCACGTGACAGCATGTCGAGGTCGCCCATCCGCTTCACCGCGACGAGAAACGCTTCGTCGGCGGCGAGACCGGCGGCGTCGAGATCGGCCATCTGATCACGGAGATGGGCCTCCAGCTCGTCGACGTCGTGGCCGTTGACGGCCGGGGTCTTGGCCACGAAGGCCCGCCACTCGGCGATCTGTAGCTCCACATCGTTCACGGGTCAGGCCTCCGCGAGCGCTGTCGCGAGACGAAAATTTGCTCCCCAGACGCCGCCCAAGGCGCGCGTGACCGTCATCCACTGACGCCGCTGCTCGGCGAGCGCCGCCCGTCCGGCGTCGGTGATCGCGCAGTAGTTGCGCCGGCGCCCCTCCGGCGACGGGCGCCACTCCGTCGTCACGTATCCCAGCCGGCCGAGGCGATGGAGCAGCGGGTAGAGCATCCCATCGGTCCACTCCAGCTCGCCGCCGGACAACTCCCGAACGCGCTTGAGCAACGCATACCCGTAACTCTCGCCCTCGGCGAGGATCGCCAGCACGAGCGGTGTCGCGGAGGCCGCAACCAGATCCTTGTCGATGCGCACAGCGCCACCTTTCGTATCTCGCTCACATGCACGTGATGTCTCGGACAACCATGCATAGTACTGCAAGGTATGCAAGCCGCTGTCGCGGCTCCGTGCCCGCTGGCCGATTTCGGCGCGTGCCGTAAGGTCACCGACGTGCTCGACGGATACTCGGCCGGCGCCCGGCGTGTCGTGTCGCTGGCGATCGCGGAAGCGCACCAACTGGGTCATGCACGGGTCGGAACGGAGCACCTGCTGCTCGGGCTGCTCGCGGACGTGGACAGCGATACGGCGCAGGCGCTGCACGCGGCGGGCGCGACGCTCGCCGGTGCGCGCTTCACGGTGTCGGAGGTCGTCAACGAGGTCGTGGAATGTCCGGGCGGCGGCGAGTTGCCATTCACGCCACGCGCCAAGCGCGCGTTGGAACGCGCCAGCCGCTTCGCGCGCCGCTATCGCGATCCGGAGGTCAACAGCGAGCACGTGCTGCTCGGCGTGCTCGACGTCGAGGGCCTTGCCTGCCAGGTGATGCGAGGGCTCGGCGTCGACCTCGTGAGACTGCGCGCGTCCGTCGTCACGAACGAGCCCGAGGCGCCGGCGGCTGTCGAGTCCCAACCCGAGCAGCGGGACCCGGCACCGATCATGCGCCCGGTTTGCTCGGCCTGTGGCGCCGACCTCGACGGCCACCTGGTCGAGACAGTCGTCGTCGCGCGGCGTGAGGACGGATCGGTCACGAACGTCGCCGTCGTCTACTGCGTGGCGTGTGGGGCGGCACTGGGGATGCTCCGCTCCGAACCGGCGTAGACCGCGTACAACTACTCCGGTGTCGCCGGGGAACCGTGCGCTGCGTACTCCCTCAGGACCGCCATCAAGTGGCCGGGCACTTCGACGCCGCCGCTCGCGCACAGACGCCGGTGCTCGAGCCGGCGATCGCCGGGGAGCCGAGCGCCCGGCTCGGCGGCCAGCGCTTGCAACTCGTGCTCGATGCGGTCGACGAACCGATCGCCCATCGTCGCCGTCGGGTCGATCGCCAGCACGACCTGGCCGACGTCGGGTGGACCGCCGACGTTGCCGCCGAAGCCCGACGCCTCGAATGAGAAGTTGGAGCCCGCGACACCGCCCGACATCACATCGACGAGCAGTGCCAGCGCAGAGCCCTTGTGGCCGGCGGCAGGCGCCATCGAGCCGGCGAGCGCCGCCTTCGCATCGGTGGTCGGCCGTCCATCGGCGTCGAGCGCCCAGCCGAGGGGGATCGCTTCGCCCGCCTGGGCGGCGGCGTTGACGCGCACCCAGGCCACGGCTGACGACGACATGTCGGCGACCACCGGTGGACCGTCGCGCCGGGGAGCGGCCCATGCGATCGGATTCGTCCCGAAGAAGGGGCGAACGCCGCCGGCGGGCGCCATCAGCGACGAGGAGTTGGCGAACATCAATGCGACGAGTCGTTGCTCGGCCAGCCGCTCCACGAACCATCCCAGCACGCCGGCCGAGTAGGAGTGTGTGATGGCGAGCACTCCCACGCCGCACGTGCGGGCGGCGTCGACGAGCGGCTCCAGTCCCGCTTCGAACGCCGGGTGGCAGAAGCCGTTGCCGGCGTCGGCGACGACGGTGCCGGGGCGTGGGCGAGCGACGGTGGGGACGGCATCGCCGACGACCTTGCCGCAGGCGACGTGGTCGCAGTATGTCGGCAGGTACGACAGGCCGACGGTACGGATGCCGTCCGCTTCTGCGTCGCGGATGCTCCGGGCGGTGGCGTCGGTCTGCAGCGGCGAGGCGCCCGACGACCGCAACATGCGCGTCGCGATGTCGAGCACTTCGTCGAGAGTGAGTATCGAACTCATCTCACGGTGAACAGCGGTTCGCCGAGAGCGTCGGAATCGACCGTGATGCCGAGCCCGGGTGCGGTCGGCGCGCTCATGCTGCCGTCGCAGCACGAAAGGTCGCCGGTGCCGTTGGAGACGGTGACCCAGTTGTGGAAGTCGACGGTGTGCGTGCGCGCGCTCGCCGGCGTGCTGAGCGACAGGTGGGCGATCGCGGCCGTATCGACTTGGGCTCCTCCGGTGTCCTCGACCGTCACCCTGAGTCCGAGCTCCACCGCCACGTCGCGAACCAGCCGCGTTCGGGTCACGCCTCCCAGGCGGGCGATCTTCAACGTCACGCCGTCGACGAGACCGGCCCTGTGCGACCGCAGCAGCGAGGCCAGCGAGTCGATCGACTCGTCGAGGACGAACGGCCGGTCACAGATGGCACGCACGGTCACATTGGCCTCATGGTCGGCGCACGGTTGCTCGAGCACGTAGTCGAGGTGTCGGGTGGCGCGCACGAACTGGCGCGCGTCGTGCGGTGTCCACGCTGCGTTGGCGTCGGCGTAGACGACGGTGCCGGCGGGCAGCACATCGAGCACCGCCTCCATGCGCTCCACGTCCTCACGTGGATCAAGTCCGACCTTCACTTGAATCCGCCGGTAACCGTCGCCCACGTAGTGGGTGGCCCTTTCCGCCATCGCGTGCGGCGAGGCTTGCGCCACGGAGCGGTAGAGCTCGACGGTCTCGCCGTGGCGCCCGCCGAGCAGTTCGGCGAGGGGCATGCCGGCGGCAATGCCCGCGGCGTCCCACGCCGCCATGTCGAGCGCGGACTTGGCGTACGGATGGCCGGCGAGATGTCTGTCGGCGACGGTCGTCAACATGGTGTGCTGGCGCGGATCGAGGCCGAGCGCGAGTGGAGCAAGGATCCGCAGTCCTTCGCGTGCGGCGGCCGCGAAGGACGGATCGTAGAAGCTGCCGAGCGGGGCCATCTCGCCCCATCCGGCGATGCCCTCGTCGGTGTCGATGCGGACCAGCGTCGAGTCGTATCCCTCGGCGGAACGCCCACCGGAGCACGTGTACACGCCGTCGAGGAATGGCTGCCACTGCCTGAAAACGGACACTCCGATGATCTTGATGCCACACAGTACGGCATCGCCGATTTCGGGTGCACATGCGCATTTCGGGCGCGTGGGCTGCGACGCGCCTCGACGCGTAGCGTTGCGGTGTGGCCGGCTACCAAGTGAAGCCCCTGAGCACGGAGACCTGGCTCGCGTTCGCAGCTCTCGTCGAACGACACGACGGTGTGTGGGGCGGTTGCTGGTGCATCGCCTTCCACCCCGAGGGCGGCGAACGCGGCGGCGACCACCGAGCGATGAAAGAGCGGCGAGTGCGCGACGGTGAGGCGCACGCGGCGCTGGTCTTCGACGGCGACCTGTGCGTCGGCTGGTGTCAGTTCGGCTCGCCCGAGGAGTTGCCACGGATCAAGTTCGGTCGCGCGTACCACGAAGGCGCCGGCGACCCGCCCGACTGGCGCATCACGTGCTTCTTCGTCGACAAGTCCTACCGCCACAAGGGCGTCGCGGCGGCAGCGCTGAAGGGCGCATTGCAGGAGATCGCGCAACTCGGTGGGGGAACCGTCGAGAGCTCGCCCGAGGACGTCGCCGGCCGCAAGGTCTCGAACTCGTTCCTCTACAACGCGACTGTTGCGATGTTCGAGCGGCAGGGGTTCACGCGCACCCGTCAGCTCGGCAAGAACAACTGGCTGGTGACGAAAAAGGTGCGCGCAAGCCGCGGGCGCGCGAATGAACGGTAGGTCTCACCTGTGATCGGCACTCACGCGCGTTGCAGTTCGGCGCTGAGGTGGTGCGTCAAGTCGACGCCGACGGCCGACATCGCGATTGTGTAACGCAGCGAGTCGCCGTCGAACTCGTACCGACGCGCGACTTCGTCGACCTGCTTGGCCGACGCCGTGCCCAACAGGCCCGTCGATCGGAGCGCCAGCACATCGCCGTCGATCGACCCTGCAGTCGCCTCCACGATGCCGAACGTGTGCGCGACGACAAGCTCGATGCCGTTCGCGGTGGTGCGCAGGAAACCGCTCTCGGCATGTCGCGGCTCGCCGGTTGCGGCGTCGCGCGTCGCGCTGCGCCAATGCGCGATCGGACGACCAGGGATCGGCGTGATCGCGAACTCCTCGGTGTACTCAAAGCTGGCGATCGTCGGGTACTCACCGCGACCCGCTCCGCGCCACGTTGCGGCGAGCCCTGCGAACACGTGCTCCTCGGCCATGGCCGGGAGGCTACGCCTAGGCGATCGGGGCGCGATGATCTGTGGATGACCGACGCTGACGACCTGGAGCGAGCGACCCGTCACCTCGTGCGCTACGGCGCCACGTGGTCGCCATTCGTCGCCGAGCGGGCGGCCGGTGCGTTTGTCGAAGACGCATCCGGCCGGCGAGTGCTCGACTTCACGAGCGGCCAGATGAGCGCAATCGTCGGTCACTCCCATCCCGACATCGTGGCTGTCGTGACCGACATGATCGGCCGCCTCGACCACCTCTTCTCCGGGATGCTCTCGCGCCCCGTGATCGACCTCGCCGAGATGCTCGCCGGCTTGGCGCCACCGTTGAACAAGGTGCTGCTGCTGACAACCGGGGCCGAGTCGAACGAGGCTGCCCTGAGGATGGCGAAGACGGTCACCGGCGGCTGGGAGGTCATCGGTTTCGCGCAGAGCTGGCACGGCATGACCGGCGCAGCCGCTTCGGCGACGTACTCGGCTGGGCGGCGTGGCCACGGTCCCGCCCAACCCGGGTCGATGGCGGTGTTCGCTCCGAACGCCTATCGGCCGCGTTTCACCGGGCGTGACGGTGAGCTCGACTGGCGAACCGAGCTCGACGATGCGTTCGACCTCATCGACCGCCAAAGCGCCGGCGCGCCGGCGGCGTTCATCGCCGAGCCGGTGCTGTCCTCGGGCGGCATCCTCGACCTGCCATACGGCTACCTCGCCGCCCTGCAAGCGCGTTGCCACGAGCGTGGCATGTTGCTCGTGCTCGACGAGGCCCAGACCGGCGTCGGGCGCACGGGCACGATGTTCGCGTTCGAGCGCGACGGCATCGTCCCCGACATCCTCACGCTCTCGAAGACGCTCGGCGCCGGGCTGCCACTGGCGGCAGTGCTCACGACCGACGAGATCGAAGAGCAGGCGCACGAGCGCGGCTTCCTCTTCTATACAACGCACGTGTCCGACCCGCTGCCCGCCGCGGTGGGATTGAAGGTGATCGAGATCGTGCTGCGCGATCAGCTCGCGGCGCGGGCGGCGGAGGCCGGCACGCGTCTGCTGGCGGGGCTGGGCGAGTTGCGCGACCGCTACGACTGTGTGGGTGACGTGCGCGGGCGCGGTCTCTTGGTCGGTCTGGAGGTTGTCGCCGACAAGGAGTCGAAGAAGCCGGCGCCCGAGTTGGGCGCGGCGATCACGCGGCGGTGCTTCCAGCTCGGACTGTCGATGAACATCACTGCGTTACGCGGCATGGGTGGTGTGTTCCGTATCGCCCCGCCGCTGATCATCACCGACGACGAGCTCGACCTGGGACTCTCGATCCTCGATCAGGCGATCGTCGACGTAGCCGGCTGATCAGCGCCTTCGAGCGGCGTGAGGCCGCGGAACGGTTAGTCGTGCATCGCTGCCCGGTCGACCGCGATCTAGGGTCGTGTGCCGTGAAGCAGAAGAAGCGATGGGAAGATCTGACGCCCAGCCAGCGCGCCGCGATCGTGGTTGCGGGCGCTGTCGAGGTCGTGGTGACGGCGGCCGCGCTGGTCGACATTGCTCGGCGTCCGAAGCGGCTGGTGCGGGGTCCCAAGCGGTGGTGGCTGATGGGTTTCGCCGTGCAACCGTTCGGACCGATCGCCTACCTGGCCTTCGGGCGTCGCTGACGCGATCAGGCGTTGGCGAATTCGAGCAGTACTTCGGCGTGACACGGCTGATCGAGCGGGCAGTAGCAGGCGAGGTCACGTCCACGCAGCTCCCGCTTGACGTCGTCAACTGAGATCGCCAGGCGGCCCGCCAGCAGATCGTCGCGGTATCGTCGAACGGCTTCCTCGCGGCCGAGCGAAAGCGGATGCGGGTTGCCCCACTTCGTCGGACGAGTGACCACGACGACGTCGGCCGGTAGCCGAGCACCTTTGCGACGCGACCGCTGATACCGCTTCGGTTGATACCGCTTGGCGTCGGCCGCCCGTGTATCACCATGGTCGCTCACTCTGGAACGACGACCACCTTGCCGAGCGCCTTGCCCTCCCCGTGGTAGGTGAGCGCCTCCGGCACCTCGTCGAGCGTGAACGTTCGGTCGATGCAGATCCGCACGTCACCTGACACGCACATTCCGGCCATCGGCTCGAAGTGCTCCGGGCCCATCTTCACGGCGAGCACGCCGATCCGCCGCCCGGTCGCCCGACCGGCGAGCCATCCGACGGTGAGGATGCGCAGCAGCGTCGGCACCGACCCGCCGACGCATCGGTAGCGGCCTCCCGGGGCGAGCGCGCGGCGATAGGCGAACACGGACCGGTGGGCGACGAGATCGAGGATGTCGTCGTACGGCGGGTGTCCACGGGTGAAATCGTCGGCGCGGTAGTCGATCACGTCGTCGGCACCGAGCGATCGCATGTGGTCGAGCTTGCGGGTGTCGTCGACACCGGTCACATGGGCACCGAGCCGTTGGGCGAGCTGGATCGCGAATGAGCCGGACCCGCCGCCGGCGCCGTTGATCAGCATGCGAACACCCGGTGCCGCCCGCGCGGTTCCCTGCAACGCGATCACTCCCGCCTGCGGGATCGTTGACGCCTGAGCGAACGAGAGCTCGGCCGGCTTCCGCGCCAGCGCCTTCTCCGGAGCCAGCGCGTACTCGGCGAACCCGCCCATCTGGGCCAGGTTGTCGCCGTACACCTCGTCGCCGGGGCGGACGCTCGACACGCCCACGCCGACCGCGTGCACGACGCCGGCGATGTCCGAGCCGAGCGTCCGGTTCTTCGGCCTGCGAAGGCCCCCGATTCGTGAGTAGGCCGGTGTGCCACGCAAGCATTCCCAGTCGCTCAGGTTGATCGACGTCGCCGCAACCTTGACGACCACTTGACCAGCGCCGGGCACAGGGACGGGAGCCTCCTCGATCCGAAGCACCTCCGGCCCCCCATACCTGTCGTAGACGACGGCCTTCACGCGAGTGCCCCCGCCGGTGCGATGGCCGCGTTCACGAAGCGGACCATAACCCGGCGGGGGCATTGGGGGGACTCGGTGACGTCGAGGTCAGGCCGTGTCGTCGGTGCGCACGGCCGAGACCTCGAATTCCAGCGTCACCTTCTCGCTGACGAGCACGCCGCCCGTCTCGAGGGCGGCATTCCAGTTGACGCCCCAGTCCTTGCGGTTGATCGTCGTCGTACCTTCCAGTCCGATGCGCTGGTTGCCGAACGGGTCGACGGCGGCGCCGGTGTAGTCGAACTCGACCGTCACCGGCTTGGTGATGCCCTTGATGGTCAGGTCGCCGGTCACCCGGTACTCGGCGTCGCCGGTCTGCTCGGCCGAAGTCGAGCGGAACGTGATCTCCGGGTACTCGTCCATCGCGAAGAAGTCGTTGCTACGCAGGTGACCGTCGCGGTCGGCATTGCGGGTGTCGATGCTGGCTGCCTTGATCACCAACTCCAGGCGGGAATTGGCCGGGCCGTCGGCGTCGAAGTAGCCGGAGCCCTCGAACTCGTTGAACGAGCCGCGGACCTTGGTGACCATCGCGTGCCGGGCCACGAAACCGATCCGGCTATGGCTGGGGTCGATGGCGTAGGTGCCCGTGACGGTGCTGGGAGCGGTGACGGTTGACATCGTGACTGATCTCCTCGGTAAGAGTTGACGGTAGTAGTTGACACATCCACCAACGTCGTTGATGTATCAACTATTCCCGACGCCCCGTAATCTGGTCCCATGGAAGTGACACGCTGGCTCGATGCGCGCGAGGCGCGCGCGTGGCGCGGCCTGCAGATGATGCAGATGCGACTCGACGGTGAGTTGGCACGACTGCTTGCGCTCGAGTCGGGACTGTCGTATCAGGACTACACGGTCTTGGTGGCACTCACCGACCAGCCAGAGGGCCGGATGCGCGCGTTCGAGCTGGGCGCCGTGCTCGGTTGGGAGAAGAGCCGCCTGTCCCATCACGTGCAGCGAATGGCCGAGCGCGGGTTGGTGAGGAAGGAGAAGTGTGCATCCGACCGGCGCGGCTCGTTCGTGTCGGTGACTGCGGCGGGCCGCAAGGAGATCGAGGCGGCCGCACCAGGCCATGTCGCCGCGGTGCGTCAGCTGTTCGTCGACCGTCTGACCGGCGACCAGCTCGACGCCATCGCCGACGTCGCGGAGACCGTGCTGGCGGCGTTCGACGAGTCCCCTCCCCAGCGCGCCGATTTCTGAGCGTCCGCCCGAACACCGGCCTAGAGTGCGCCGGTGCAGCGGAGGAAGGGGCGTCTGCTTCTGATCGCGAGCGTGCTCGCCGTCGTGGCCTGCTCGCCCGGTGAGGACGTCAGCGAGGATACGGCGGTGCCCACCCCGTCGACGGAGCCGTCGCCGAGCGGCGCCGACGAGCCGAACGCGAGCGCGCCGGGCGATGAACAAGAGACGCTGCCGCCGGTCACGCTGGAGCCGCCGGACGACACCTTCGCACTCCCCGGGCTGATCGACCCGTCCGACGAGCCGATCGCCAACGACGACGAGGTTCGCACCGGCACGCTCGACAACGGCCTGCAGTACTACGTCCGCCACAACGATCGCCCGGGCGCCAAGGCCTCGTTGCGGCTGGCGATCCACGCCGGCTCGGTCCACGAGATCGGGCCCAGTACCGGCGTCGCCCATTTCGTCGAGCACATGATGTTCAACGGCACCGACGAATATCCGGAGAACGAGCTGATCGACGTGCTCCGTGGCTTCGGCGCCGCGTTCGGCGCCGACATCAACGCCTACACGAGCTTCGACGAGACGGTCTACGAGCTCGACGTGCCGAACGACGACGACTCGCTGGAGGCGGGGATGAACATCCTCGATCAGTGGCTTTCGCATGCCACTTTCGACCCCGACCAGGTGGAGGCAGAGCGTGGCGTGATCACCGACGAGTGGCGCAGCAGCACGCAGAGCCTCGAGGGGCGGCTGTTCGACGTGGCCCAGGGCCTGTACCTGGCCGGCACGCCGTACGAGGGGCGCGACCCGATCGGAACGGACGATTCGATCGGCAGCGTTCCCCGCGAGGAGCTCGTCGCGTTCTACGACGCGTGGTACCGGCCCGACAATGCCGCGGTGGTCGTGGTCGGCGACATCGACGTCGACGACATGGTCGCCGACATCGAGGAACGCTTCGGCGACGCCGCCGCGCGGACGCCCCAAACGCCGCCTCGTCCCGATACCACGTTCGCGCTCGAGACCGAACCCGGGTTTGCGGTCCACAGCGACCCCGATCAGACCACGGTCGACGTCGAGGTCGACCTGCCGCTGCCGGCGATCGAGAGCGACGGCACAGCCGGATTGCGGGCCGGCATCATCGACTCGATGATCTACCAGTCGCTGATCCGGCGCCTCGACCAGGACGTCGGCGCCGGCACGGCACCATTCGACGAGATCCTGCCCGGCACCAACTCGTTCGTGGCCTCGCTCGACGCGCCGGCGTTGTACGCGATCACGTCGGCCGATCGCGTCGACGCCACGTTGCAGGCGCTGCTCGACGAGTACGAGCGCGCCAACCAATTCGGGTTCAGCGCCGCCGAGACCGACGTCGCCAAGCAAGAGGCGCAGTCCGATTTCGACTCCCGCTACGACAGCCGCAACACCACCCAGGATGTCGATTACGCGACGCAGTACGTCGCCAACTTCCTGACGGATGATCCGTACCCGACCGCCGACGACGAGTACCAGATCGCCACGCGAGTCATCGACGGCATCACGCCCGAGGCGCTCGATCTGCGCTTCCGTGCGCGTTGGCACAACACCGCACCGCACGTGATCATCTCGGCGCCTCAGGCCGAGGAGAGCCAGATGCCGAGCGAATCGGAGGTAATGGCGATGATCGCAGCCAGCCCCGATCGCGAGCTCGAGCCGCGTGAGGGCGGACGTGAGCTTCCGGACGACCTCATGACCGCGCCCGAGCCGGTCGAGCCCGTCTCGCGCGCGAACGTCGCCGAGAACGGCGACGCCTACTTCGACCCGGTCGAGAT
>DASQTR010000487.1:0-5539 GCA_035641795.1 Ilumatobacter sp. | reverse complement strand
TGGTGATGTTCGAGATCGACGTCGACGAACACGAGCCAGCCGACGTGATCGGCGACGAGCCGGTGTGGCTGGTGGGTGACGATGATGACGACCGCCACGACAACGACCGTGTGGTCGGCTGGATCACCAGCGGTGGCTACGCCCACTATTCGGGGCTGTCGCTGGCGTGGGGCTACGTACCGGCCGAGCTCGCCGACGGCGCGCAGCAGTTCGAGATCGAGATCATCGGCAACCGACGGCCGGCGCGCATCCAGAAGGAGCCGCCGGTCGACCCCTCCGGGCTCCGAATGCGAGCCTGAACAAGGTGGCGAGGCTCGTCGACGTGCACCACCGCGCACAGCTGCTCGATGCCGTCGTGCGCTACCTCGCGGAGCACGGCTTGGCGAACGTGTCGCTGCGCCCGATGGCGGGCCAGCTGGGGCTGAGCGTCAACGCCCTCGTCCATCACTTCGGGTCGAAGGACGACTTGATCGTGGCCGCGTTGCGCCGCTCGGAAGAAGTGCAGCAGCAGGTGGAGTCGCAGTGGCTGGAGCGCCGCCCGGATCTGTCACAGGCCGACCTGCTGCGTGCCTGGTGGCGTTGGATCACCGCCAGCCCGCAGCACCTGGCGGTGGTGCGGCTGGGAATCGAGGCGGCAGCGCTCGATGCGACCGTCACCGGCCTTCCTCGTCAGGTGCGCGGCGACCAGATCGGGATCTGGCGGTCGCACATCGAGCAGCGCCTGCTCGCCGAGGGCGTCGCCGAGTCGGCGGCGACGATCGAGGCGTCGCTGGCCAAGGCGATGTTCACCGGCCTGGTCGTCGATCTGCTGGCGACCGGCCATAGAGCGAGACTGACAAGGGCGTTGGAGTTGGGCCTGCAACGGCTGGAGCAACTCGACCGCCAACCCGCCTGAACCCGTGCAGCCGTTCTGCTGGCGCGAAAGCGTCGTGTCAGCGTCTGATCGCGCCGCCAGAATGCATCGCTTCCTTCTGGTGGCCCGAAAGCGACGTCTCAGGGTCTGATCGCGCCGGCAGAGCGCGGTTGCGGGAACGGTGCCCCCATGCCACTGCGGCCGCGATCAGCACCACGGCTCCCACGACGTACCAGCCGTAGTTGCCGGTGTTGGGCATCAGCTCTGCGAGCCGCGTCTGGATTCCGAGCGCCGTGTCGATCACCCAGTCGTCCTCGTCGCCGCCGTAGTTCAGGAGCCGCAGCTCGTAGTAGCCGTAGTAGGCCACGTATGCGCCGCTCACCACCATCAGCCCGCCGGCGATGCGGTTCATCACTGGCATCAGCTCGCGGAAGCGGCTCACCACGCCCGAGCGCGCCAACGCGAGGGCGACCGTTAGCACCGTGATCACGAGCCCCATCCCCACTCCGTATAAAGCGAAGGTGAGCACGCGTGACGCGAAGCTGTCGGCGTTCGACGCGCTCGAGGTCACGACGAGGAACGGGGCGATCGCGCACGACAGTGAGGCGATCGCGTAGGAGACGCCGAACACATACATCGACGGCAGCGTGCCGTCCGCTCCCCCACGTTCGAGCTTGGGCAGCGCGAGCACGAGCTCGCGACCGGTGAGCAGGTACACGCCGATGCCGACGACGAGCACGCCGAACACGATCGTGAACCACGGCGCGTACTGCTGCACCTCTTCCAGTACGCCGCTGAACACCATGCCGAGCAGCCCGAACACGCTCACGAAGCCGGCCGTCAGCACCGCTGACACGGCCAGCGCGCGACCGACGCCACCGAGCCGGCCGGGGCGGTCTTGCAGCCCGACGAACGCCGAGAGGTACGCCGGCAGCAAGGCGAACCCGCACGGGTTGACGGTTGCCACCATGCCGGCGGTGATCGCAAGGGCGAAGGGTCCGTTGAACACGCGAACTCAACGGTAGGCCGCTATCCGGCCATTGCCTTCACGGTCTCGCCGAGGATCTGGGGGCTGGTGGCGAAGTTCAGACGGATGTGGCTGGCGCCCTGCGGACCGAACTGGAGACCCGGGCTCACCACCACGCGCCGTTCGGCCAACGTGGCCGCGGGGTCGTCGCCGAGCCCGGCATCGCGCAGGTCGATCCAGGCGAGATACGTCGCCGCCGGCGGCCGGTACCCGCTGCCGGGGAACACGCCGGCCAGCAGGTCGGCGAGTGTCCGACGGTTCTCGTCGAGCACGGTTCGCACAGCGTCGAGCCAGTGGTCGCCGGCGGCCCACGCCGCGACCGCGGCGACCACACCCATCTGGTTCGGCGCTCCGAGGTAATGGCCGGGCAACGCCGCGAGCACGCCTCGAAACGCGTCGCTCCCCGCATGCATCACCGCCCAGCGCATGCCGGCGAGGTTGAACGCCTTGGACGCCGACGTCAGCGTCACGGTGCGCGCCGCGACCTCTGGCCCCAGCGACGCGAACGGGACGTGGCGGGCGGGCGCGTACGTGAGGTCGGCGTGTACCTCGTCGGCGATCACCGTGAGGTCGTAGCGCGCGGCAATCTCGGCGACACGTTCGAGCTCGGCGCGGTCGAACACATGCCCGAGCGGGTTGTGCGGGTGGGCGAGGATCCAGACACGCGCCCTGCTGCGATCGAGCTCGGATTCGAGCCGCTCGTAGTCGAAGCCGTCGCCGGTCCAGTCGACCGGCACGAGCCGGCGGTCCATCCTCGTCAGCGTGTCGAGAAACGGGTAGTAGGAGGGCGTGTGCAGCACGACGCCATCGCCTGGTTCGGACAGATGGTGAACGACCGCGCGCACGCCCTGGATCACATTGGAGAGGTCGTGGACACGATCGAGCGCCGGTTCCCACCCATAGCGCTCCGCCATCCTTTGCGGAAACAGCGTCGCCGCCGGCGAGAGCACCTCGACGCCGCCCCAGTCGGGATACCCGAACTCGTCGCCGTCGATCACAGCCCGCAGCGCGTCACGAATCGCGGGCGCGACGGGGAAGTCCATGTCTGCGATCCACGCCGCATACCCGTCGCGTGCCGCGGCCCATTTGATGCCGCCCTTCCTGCGCAACGTCTCGATGTCGAGGGAACGCAGGCCGTAGGGGTCGTTCGTCATCCGCGGCATTGTGTCACTGCGGTCGGATGCCGACCGTTCGCTACCGTGACCGGCGTGCCGGAGCCGCTGGAACCGATCACGCTCACCGGCCGGCACGTGCAGTTGGAGCCGTTGCAGATCGATCACGTCGACGAACTCGTGGCGGCATCCACCGTCGACCGGGACACGTACGGATACACCGACGTCCCCGGCGACCGCCAATCGATGCGCCGCTACGTGGAGCGGCTTGTCGACGAGCACGCCGAGGCCAAGGTGCTCCCCTTCGCACAGCGCCGGCTCGACACCGGCCAGCTCGCCGGCTGCACCCGGTTCATGGAGCCGAGGTGGTGGCGCGGCCGGCACGACCCCGACGAGATCGAGATCGGGGGCACGTGGCTGGCCGCCACCGCGCAGCGCACGGCTGTCAACACGGAGGCGAAGTACCTCCTCCTCTCGCACGCCTTCGAGCAGTGGGACGTCTGGCGGGTGGCGGTCTGCACCGACGAGGACAACAGCCGTAGCCGAACTGCGATCGAGCGGCTCGGCGCCAGCTTCGAGGGCGTGCTGCGCAACCATCGTTTGAGGTACAACACCGCAGAGCCGGCGCCGCGGAACACAGCGGTGTACTCGATCACCGACGCCGAGTGGCCCGTGGTGAAGCGGGCGCTCCAGCATCGGCTCACAGGCAGCCGATGAAGGTTCTGCTCGTCGTCGCCCACCCGTGCGACGACAGCTACACCCACGCCTGCGCAGCAGCGGCTACGCGCGGGCTCAGCGGTGCCGGGCACACCGTCTACACGATCGATCTCTACGGCGCCGGCTTCCGGGCGCAGATGTCGCGCGGTGAGCGTGACGCCTACGAATCGGACCAGCCGATCCTCGACCGGATGGTCGACGATCATGCGTCACGGCTGCTGCAGGCCGACGCCATCGTGTTGGTGTACCCCACATGGTGGAGCGGTCTCCCGGCCATCCTCAAGGGATGGCTCGAGCGGGTGATGGTCCCCGGCGTCGGCTTCACGCTCGACCCCCGCACCCGCAAGACCCGGCCCGGTCTGCGCAACATCCGGCGCATCGTCGGCATCAGCACCTACGGCTCGCCGTGGCGGTACGTGAAGCTGATGAACGACAACGGCCGTCGCATCATCACCCGGGCGCTGCGCTTGTCGTGCGGTTGGCGCACGCCCACGACCTGGCTGGCGCTCTATGCGATCGACACCGCAGACGGCGACCGCCGTCAGCGTCACCTGGAACGGATCGAGTCACGATTGGCGGCACTGTGACGCGGGTGTTGGTCGTCTACTGCCACCCGAACCCGCAATCGTTCACGGCCACGGCCCGCGACCTCGCGCTGACGACGTTGGCGACGCACGGGCACGAGGTGCGGCTCACCGACCTGTACGCCGACGGATTCGAGCCGGTGCTCTCGTGCGCCGAGCGGCGCACGCACAAGGAACCCGGTGTATCGACCGAGCTCGAGCGCTACGCCGACGACCTGCGCTGGGCGCAGGCGCTGGTACTCGTCTACCCGACGTGGTGGAGTGGGCAACCGGCGATGCTCAAGGGCTGGATCGACCGCGTGTGGGTTGCGGGCGTGGCGTGGGAGCTGCCGCCCGGAGCGAACGTCGTGAGACCGCTGCTGCGCAACATCCGTCGCATCGTCGTGATCACCGGGCACGGCTCGTCGAAGCTCGTCAACGCGCTCGAGGGGGAAGCCGGTAAACGCACGATGACGCGGGCGATGCGGGCGATGTGCTCGCGCCGCACGCGAACGACTTGGTGCGCGATCTACGGGCTCGACACTGCTGGCGACGACGAGCGCGCGGGGTTCCTGACCAAGGTCCAGCGCGCGATGTCGCGCCTGTAGCGGCGTCAGGCCGAATACAGGTACGGATCGGAGAGGTCGATGAACTCGGCCTGGCTCATCATCGACTCGAACTCGGCAAACCCAGCCGCGAGCTCGGGCGGCGGCTCACGGCGCTCGCCCGCGCGTGCCTCTTCCTCGCTCGTGAAATAGTTGACGTCGATCGATCTGTCGGGTCCGGTCCACACCCTCAGCCCGCCGATCAGGTCGGGACGCACCTTGCTGGCGTGGGGTTCGAACTGCTTGTCCATCTGCTTGACCCTCTCGCGATCGACACCCGACAGCTTCATGACCTGTACGAAGCCGGCGTCGTCGGATCCGCCGCCGAGGAACGTCTCGACGTCGCTGGATTCCGTGAACTGCGCGGGCCCCTCGAACAGCTTCTCGGTCTCCGCCCACCACGCGCCCTGCTCGGGGCGCTCACTATTGGCGCGCGCCGCTTCCTCCGACTCGAAGCGCGCCAACGCCAGCACGCGGCCGTCGCTCGCGACACCGGCAGTCGTACCGAGGTATCCGCGAGCTCCAGGCTCGAGTTCGGCAACCCAGTTCTCGAACTGTCTACGCAGACCGTCCGGATCCGACGTCCTGCCCTCGATCACCTGCACGAACATGGAGCACCTCCTGGTCTCGTCGCCGACACACGCTTTACTCCTCACAGTCGC
>DASQTR010000486.1:0-2145 GCA_035641795.1 Ilumatobacter sp. | reverse complement strand
CGGCACGTCGAACTCGAACGTGATGTCGGCGGCGTCCGGCGCACACGCCGGCATCGGTTGCCCTGGCTCGTTGGCGCTCACGTCGCGTGCTCGTCGGGCAGGACGATCCCCGCCCGCCGCAGCAACGGTGCCACCTCTGGATGACGGCAATCGGCGATCGTGTCGACGTCGATCGCGAGACGGGCATCGCGCCGCACGGTGACGGGCGCGCCGGACGCCAGCGCGGCGCCGAGGTGGCGGGTGAAGCTCCCTGCCCCGTACTCGGCCCGGATCGCGACCGACGTCGGCCGGCTCAAGACGTTCGTGCCATCGCGCCGCCGGTCGGGCACGATCACCACGTGCTCGCGGCGAGCGAGGGCAGCAAGCGCGCTCGCCAGCGGGAGATCACCGTGAGCAACGATCACGTGGTCGACGCCCTTGCCCGACATCGTGTCGACGCCGTGGTCGATGGCGCCGTTGAGTCCGAGTCCCGGGCCCCACGACACTTGCGCGCCGTGCGCTTCGGCCCATTCCGCGACGCGCTCGTCGTCGCAGGCGACGAACACGGGCAGCGGGGCGGCGGCGGCGAGCACGCGCTCGGCCATCCAGCGCGCCAACCGCTCGCGCTCGTCGGGCGCAAGCCATCCCGCCAGTCGGCGCTTGGCGGCGTGGAACGACTTGACGGGTACGAGCACAGCCGCGTCCACGGCGCCGAACACTAGGACATGCGCCCCGACATGTGTCGCGGGGTCGCTCGTGTTCGGCGCGACACGCGACGCGTACCATTCCGGCCGTGACGCGTTCGTCGCAGATCAGAGTGGCGGTGATAGGGGCCGGGTCGTGGGGGACGACGGTCGCGGCGATCGCCAGCGTCAACACCCCGACGACGTTGTGGGCGCGCCGGCCCGAGCTCGCCGATCAGATCAACACGGCCCATGTCAACGCCGACTACTTGGCGAACTTCACCTTGCCGCGCGATCTGCACGCCACGGGTGCGATTGCCGAGGCGATCGGCGACGCCGACGTCGTCATCATGGCGGTTCCATCGCACGGCTTCCGGGCCGTCGCGGCCGAGGCGGCGCCGTTCCTGCGGCCGTGGGTTCCGGTCGTCAGCCTCTCCAAGGGGATCGAGCGCGACACACTGCTGCGCATGACCGAGGTGGCGGCGGAGGAGATGCCGGGGCGACCGGTCGGCGTGATGACGGGACCGAACTTGGCGCGCGAGATCATGGCGGGCCAGCCGGCGGCAACCGTCGTGGCGATCCCCGACGCGACGATCGCGTCGGAGCTGCAACGAATTCTCACGCAGCCGACGCTTCGCGTGTACACCAATCCCGACGTCGTCGGCTGCGAGGTGGCCGGGGTCGTCAAGAACGTGATCGCGATCGCGGCCGGCATGGCGGAGGGGATGGGCTTCGGCGACAACACCCGGGCGACGTTGATCACTCGCGGCTTGGCGGAGATGACGCGACTCGGCACGGCGCTCGGCGGCGACCCGGCGACGTTCGCCGGGCTGGCGGGGATGGGCGACCTGATCGCAACCTGCGCGTCCAAGCAGAGCCGAAACAACTCGGTCGGCCTGGCGCTCGGGCAGGGGCAGGCGATCGACGCCATCCTCGATTCGATGCACATGGTCGCCGAGGGCGTGAAGAGCTCGCCGAGCGTGCTCGAACTGGCCCGCAAGCACGGCGTCGACATGCCGATCACCGAGCAGGTCGTCGCCGTGTGCCACGAGGGTCGTACGGCTCGCGAGGCGTTGACGGCGCTGATGTCCCGCACGAGCAGGAGCGAGCTCGATTAGCGAGGCTGTGGCCCCGGTCACGACGGGCGTGGTCGGGCGGCGTTGGCGGGCGTCGGTCACGACATGGGGCGCGATCGAGCCGTGGGACGGCTCGCCGCCGCTCGACTGGTACGTCGCCGCCGACGACCGCTGGCACGTGCCGCGGCACGAGCCGGCGGTCCGACAGGCTCGCGTCGACGGCACGCCTGTCACAGAGACGCGGGTGCGAGTGCCCGGCGGCGACGTGGTGCAGACGGTGTACTCGTGCGCCGATGCCGGAGGTGTCACGGTGATCGAGGTCGTCAACGAGTCGTCACTGCCCGTCGCGATCGCGTTCGACCGACGCAACGTGCTGACCGAGCGACCGATCACGGATGTCCCGATCG
>DASQTR010000485.1:0-4866 GCA_035641795.1 Ilumatobacter sp. | reverse complement strand
CTTGATGATCTCGATCCGTTGGCGCTCGCCGACCTCGAGCGTTTCGACCAGTTCGTCGGGTTCCACCGCCAGCCCGTAGGAACGGCCGACCTCACGCAGGTGCGCTCGCGCCTCGTCGAAGTCGATCATGTCGAGCATCGTCGTCGGCTCTGAGCCGAGGATCACGTTCTCGAGCACGGTGAGGTTGTCGGCGAGCATGAAATGCTGGTGCACCATGCCGATCCCCGTGTCGATCGCGTCGCTCGGTGAATGGAACTGAACCTCTTGTCCGTGGACGAGCATGCGGCCTTCATCGGGTGCCTGCATGCCGTACAGGATCTTCATGAGCGTCGACTTGCCGGCGCCGTTCTCGCCGACGATGGCGTGGATCTCGCCGGCTTCCACCGCGAGGTTGACACGATCGTTGGCCACCACGCCGGGGAACCGTTTCGTGATGTCGATCAACTCAATCGCGAGCGCCACCTTGCCTCCGTCCGTCTACCAGCATGGCTCCCCCTTGATACGCCGAAGCGGGACCGGACGCTAGTCCGATCCCGCTTCGGGCTTCGACACCACCTGGTTTGGCGGTGCCTTCAGATTGCTGAAGTCGGCGCGGTCGTCAGGCCTGCGTCGGATCGATCGGCACGACGACGTCGCCGGCGATGATCGCCGCCTTCGCTTCCTCGAGTTGGGGAACGATGTCGTCGATGAAGCCGCCGGACGTGGCGTACCCCACGCCCTCTGCCGCGAGGTCGTAGCGCCGCTCGCCAGGCTCGAACGTGCCGTTCACGACATCGGCGGTGATGTTGTACACCGCGTTGTCGACGCGCTTGATCATCGACGTGAGCACATACTCCTGAACCGCCGGGTCGACGGTGTTGTACTGGTCCGAGTCGACGCCTATGCCCCACACCTTGGTGCCGGTGGCTTCGGTGGTCTCGGCCGCGGCCTGGAACATGCCGGAGCCGGAGAGGCCGGCGGCGGCGTACACGATGTCGGCGCCTTCCGAGTACATCGCGGCCGCGATCTCCCGCGCGCGGTCGGGGCTCTGGAAGCCGTCGAAGTCCGGGAACTCGGTGATGTACGCCGACGTGAACTGGATGTCGGGGTTGATCGACTTCGCACCGGCGATGTAGCCGGCCTCGAACTTCTCGATCAGGCCGATCCCGCTCACGCCGCCGATGAACCCGATCTTGCCCGTTTCCGACTTCAGTGCCGCGGCGACACCCACGAGATACGAGCCCTGCTCCTCGCTGAAGACCAGTCCGGCGGCGTTCTCGGCGATCGGTTCCGGCGGGTCGACGTCGAAGTTCAACATCGAGTCGTCGACGATCGCGAACAGCACATCGGGGTTCTCGGCCGCGATCGTGGCGGCGTCGGCGGCGAACGAGAAGCCCACGCCGATCACCAGGTCGGAGTTCTCGGCCTGCAGCTGCAGGTCGGTGCCTCGCGCCGAGGCGTCGGTCGGCGTTAGCTCGTTGACGGCGACGCCGAAGTCGGTCCTGGCGCGGTCCATGCCGGCGGCCGCCGAGTCGTTGAACGACTGGTCGCCGCGGCCCAGCAGGTCGAACGTCAAGCCGACCGTGATGTCCGAGCCGTCGCCGGTGACGCCGGCCGCTGTCGTGCCCGGTGCCGCGGTCGTGCCCGGTGCCGCCGTCGTGCCGGCCGTCGTCCCCGCTGCCGCGGTGGTGTCGGCACCAGCTTCCGGTGTTGCCGGCGTTGCCTCGTCGTCGTCGTCATCGTCACCGCAGGCCGCAAGGGCCAGCGAAGCAACGACACCCGCTGCAAGCAAGCGCTTGCTAAGGATCATGTCTCCACCTTCTCGGGAACCAAAAGTGGATTGTTCACGCGTTCACGCTGAACGCTCGACACGCTAGCCGGTGCGTCTCCGCGAGGCGGCAAAGGGGCCCAAACGCGCCAGGTCGCCTGACGTGCGTACGGTCGACTCACAGTCGACTAGGAGGTCGGCTTGCGGGGTCGCGAGAATCGTCGGATGAACGCAGAACCGCTCGTGATCACCGATGTGCGCGAGGGCGTCGGTTGGTTGACGCTCAACAACCCCGGCGAACGCAACACGCTGACGGCGGCGATGGTCGAAGGGATCGTCGACGCGATGGACGCGTTCGAGGCAGACGACGGCGTCGGCGCGGTCGTGGTCACCGGCGGCGGCAGCGCGTTCTGCGCGGGCGCCGACCTGGGCAACCTTCAGACCGCCGACCGCGAGAGCCTCGGCAACATCTACGAAGGCTTCCTGCGCGTCGCCCGCAGCCCGTTGCCGACACTCGCCGCCGTCAACGGAGCCGCGGTCGGGGCGGGGATGAACCTGGCGCTCGGCTGCGATGTGCGGATCGCGTCGACCCGTGCGCGGTTCGACACGCGGTTCCTGCAGATCGGGTTGCACCCCGGCGGCGGACACACGTGGATGCAACTGCGTGCGGTCGGCATGCAGGGGGCCATGGCAGCGGTGGTGTTCGGCCAGGTGCTCGACGGCACGGAGGCAGCACGCCTGGGACTCGTATACCGATGCGTTGCCGAGGACGAGCTCGTCGAACAGGCGCAGGCGTTCGCACGCGGGGCGGCGTCGGCGCCGCGCGAGCTGGCGATCGTGACCAAGCGAACCATCCGCGAAATCGTTGCCGTCGGCACGCACGAAGCGGCCGTCGACCGCGAGCTCGAGCCGCAGCTGTGGAGCGTGCAGCAGCCCTGGTTCGCGGAGCGGATCGCGGCTCTCAAAGCGCGCATTTCCGGCAAGACCTGAACAACCAGCGAACGTCGGCGACGCGGGGAGCACGGTAGACAAATCGCGCGGGATTGTTACCGAAGGCTTTATCCGGCGTCGGGGCCGCGTCGGCTATGGTTTGCACCAGGGGGAGAGCGACACATCATGAACTCACCCTCTCAAGAGGGCTCGGGTTCACATACTCGGCCTCCGCGGGGGCCGGGGTCCGACAAGGAGGTAGCCCATGAGCCAGCGTCATCGCACCGCTGAGGTGCCGTTGCCGCCGAAACTGGAGCTGCGTGCCCATGCTCACAGCGAGCGGCACCGCATCCATGTTGAGCTCAGTCAAGTGGCCCACCAGGTGAGTGCCGGGCTCGAGCCCGACGACGTCCACGAACCGGGCGCCGCTTGGAAGCCGCTTCACCACCACGACTCGGAGGTCGCCAAAGCTCAGGTCGCGAAGCAGAAGCGCGGTCGCCGGCATTGGAAGACGAAGATGTGGAAGCGCCGCACGAAGCTCCGCCAGGCGAAGGCCGAGGCGTTCCGGCTGGCGGGGGAGGGTTAGCGCCGGGCGAGCGTGATCGCCGGCGAGGGTGTCGCAGCTCAGCCGGTGAGCCAACCGGCGGTCAGATCGTCGGCTCGCGCCTGCCATTCCTCGACGGTGATGGCGAACCGGAGGTGGTCCTCCCAGACGCCGTTGATCTCGAGGAAGCGCTCGGCGAGGCCCTCGCACCTGATGTCGAGCTTCTCGACGACGCGCCTGCTGTTGGTGTTGCGGGGGACGATGCAGATCTCGAGCCGATGCAGCTGCAGCTGCTCGAAGGCGAAGCGCATGAGCACGACGACCGCCTCGGCGATGTAGGCCTGACCGGCACGCTCGCGGTCGATCCAGTAACCCACGGTTGCGCCCTGCAGCGCGCCACGCGTGACGTTGTTGAGATTGACTTCGCCCGCCAGCTGATCGTCGACGAACACACCGAACGGGTAGGCGTGGTCGGCCGACCGTTCCCGATCGCGCGCCGCGCAGCGGGCGTCGAACGCGCTGCGGTCACGAGCCGGATCGGCGATCCCCGCCGGACGCAGCGGTTCCCAGGGCAGCAGCCAGTCCTCGTTGCGGAGGCGGACGTCACGCCATGCTGCGAAGTCCTGCGGAACCAGTGGCCGCAGCATGATGCGCCGACCTGCCAGTCGCGGATTGGGAGGACGCCTGATGAGTGACGGATGCCGCATCACGAACTCACCTCGCGTCTGCTGGTCCGGTTCGCAGGGTCACCTGCTCGAGGTGGAACCGGCGCATCACCGACAGCACCACACAGCACGTGGCGACGATCGTGTCGACATGCTCCGACGGTAGTCCAGGATTGTGAGCGCGCTCCGCTGCGGATTCCGTGGCCACGAGGCGGAAGACGTCCTCGGCGGCGGCGCGATCGAGGGTGACAGCCGACGGTGCGTCGGTGCGTCCGAGTTCGAGGCGGGCCAGCGCCGTGATCGTGTCGCCCCCGAACGACACGCCACCCGCGGCGCGGGCGAGCGCCTCGACCTCGGGATGCTCGCGCTCGACGTCGTCCAGGTGATCGGCGACAGCGCCCAGGGCGTTGGTGAGCCCCGCTGGGTGGGGCGGGTCGGCGTCGGTGAGCCACTCGGCGGTGAGCGATCGGAACCCCAACGGAATGCAGGCGTCTCGCCCGTCGGGCAGCGTGAGGGTGGTGGTGTCTGCGCCGAGCTCGACGTGCACGCCGCCGCCTTCGCCGAGCCGCGCCGCGATCCAGCGACCCACCGGATCGTCACCGCCGGCGAGATGCCAGGCCCAGTGAGCGTGGAGGCACTTGACGCCCGTCCGCGTGCCGCCGACGCCGCCCGATGGGCGTGGACCGACGTGTTCGCCGGGAATCTTGGCGTCGCGCAGCGCCGCGTAACGGTCATGCGCGGCCTCGAGCTCGTCGGGATCGACGGCGGCCTCTGCGGCGTCGACCCCGCCGGCCGCCTCGAGCTGACCGATCCGCCGGACCCACTCGGGTCCGATCAGCCAGAAGATCGTCGGCATCGGCGTGCCGTCGTCGAGGAAGGCGGCGTTTTCTATCACGACCGGATCGCCGGACGCGTCTCGTGCGGCGATCGAGTACTGGCCTTGCGGCTCGCGCCCGAGCAGCTCCGCGATGCGAACTCGT
>DASQTR010000484.1:0-4075 GCA_035641795.1 Ilumatobacter sp. | reverse complement strand
GGTCGTCACGGCCACGATCCACACCGCGGATCTACGACGCCTCGCTCAACGCCCTCACGAGGTACGCGCCGCCCAGATGAAGCTCAGCGACATCTCGTACTCGACCAACGACGCCGAGTCCGCGGCACGCCTGGTCGCCAGTCTCACCACGGAAGGCGTCGCGTTCGACGACCTCACCATCACCTCGCCGACGCTCGACGACGTCTTCACCCACCTCACCGCACCAGGAGCCCGGTCATGAACGCAACGACGATCGCTCACACCACCGCCCCCCTCACAGACTCCGGCGAGGCGACGACATCCGTCGCGACTCAACTCGGTGCACTCGTCGCACGCAACCTGCGCACCACAGCCCGGGTGCCGCAGCTGCTGATGTTCTCACTGACGATGCCGATGGCAATGCTTGTGTTGTTCAGCCAGGTCTTTCGCAGCGTCGCCGACGGGCCGAATTTTCCGGACGGCGTCAGCTACATCGACTTCATCACACCAGCGATGCTCGCCGTCGCCACCGTCATGGCAGGTACCAACGTCGGAGTCGCCGCCGCGATCGACCACACCAACGGACTCCACGACCGCTTCCGGACGCTTGCCATGCCACGCTCACTCCCCGGCATCGCCCGCACGATCAACGAGATCGTGTTCACGATCGCCCGCGCCCTGCTGCTCGTGACAGCTGCCGCCTTGATGCTGGGCTTCCGCTTCCACGGCAGCCCGCTCGACGCGCTCGCCGGCCTGGCCGTGTTGATCGTCCTCGCCGGAGCGATGAGTGCCCTGTTCGGCAGGATCGGCGATCGGCTCCGTCGACCCGACGTCGTGCAGTTCGCCGGGATGATGCTGATGATGCCTCTGATGTTCGTGTCCAGCGCCTTCGCCCCACTCGACACCATGCCCGGCTGGATGCGAACGCTCGCCAACGCGAACCCCGTCGGCCACGCCACCGACGCCTTGCGCGGCGCAGTACTCGGAACAGTGACCGCAAGCGACATCGTGACCGCGCTCGCGGCGGCGATCGCCATGTGGACCCTTGTCGCCATCGCGCCCTCGACCAAGCCGTGATCCTCCGAGCACGACTCACCACAGTTTGACTCAATACATATTGAGCAATATAGTATCCGTGTGAGCGCGCCGAGCGTCGAGATCCGAGCCCGCCGGTATGCGGCGCTGGCCGATCCAGGCAGACTGATGATCGTCGACGAGCTCGTCGCCTCTGATCGCTCACCGGTCGAGTTGCGACGACTCATCGGGATCGAGTCCAACTTGTTGGCTCATCACCTCGACGTGCTCGAACGGGTCGGAATGATCAACCGCTCTCGCTCGAGCGGGGACGGGCGTCGCCGCTACGTGCACCTCGAGCGGGCAGCGCTCGAGGGCATGCAGCCCGGTCTACGCCGCACACCCGAACCGGCGTTGTTCGTTTGTACACGTAACTCGGCCCGCAGCCAACTCGCCGCCGCGCTGTGGCGTTCGGTGACGAGTCTTCCAGCGGAGTCGGCCGGCACCCACCCCGCCGATCGGGTGCACCCCGGCGCCGTCGCAGCGGCTCGGCGCGCCAAGCTTCGACTTGCCGCCGACGAGCCACGATCGATCGACGACGTCGTCGATATGGCGCCACTTGTGATCACGGTTTGCGACCAGGCGCACGAGGAACTCGACCCACCCGACACGTGGCTGCACTGGTCGATCCCCGACCCGGTCGCAGTCGGGTCGACGGCAGCGTTCGACGCCACGGTGCGCGAGCTGCGCCAACGCATCGACAGCCTGGTCGAGTCGGGCCCGGCGTGAGCCTCCCGGACGACTCCCAACTCGACGTCGAAGTCGAGACGGGCACGGGCGCGATGCGGCTGGACCTGCCGCGCCGGTTGGTCGCCGAGGCACTTGGTACCGGCTTCCTGATCGTTGCTGTAATCGGGTCCGGAATCATGGCCAGCCGCCTCTCACCCGACGACGTCGGCCTGCAGTTGCTGGAGAACGCAGCCGCCACTGCGGGAGCGCTGATCGCCCTGATCCTGATGCTTGGCGCGGTGTCCGGAGCGCACTTCAACCCGGTTGTTACCCTCATCGACCGGCTTAATGGCGCGCTGTCCACCCGCGACAGCGTCTGCTACGTGGCCGCCCAGGTCCTCGGTGGATGCCTCGGGGCGATCGTCGCCAACCTGATGTTCGAGCTTCCCGCCGTGGATTGGTCGACGACGACCCGCTCATCAGCCGCACTATGGCTGTCCGAGGTCGTGGCGACCGTCGGTCTGTTGCTCGTGATCCACGGCTGTATCCGCGGCGGACGTGCGTCGGTGGTGGCGTTCGCGGTCGGCGTCTGGATCGGGGGCGCCTACTTCTTCACGTCCTCGACCAGCTTCGCCAATCCAGCGGTCACCATCGCCCGCACGATGTCGGACAGCTTCGCGGGGATCAAGCCTTCGTCGGCGCCGATGTTCATCGTGATGCAACTCATCGGCGCTGGGATCGCGTTTGTGCTGATCCGCTTCCTCTACCCCCAGCAAGGAGACCGCTGATGCACAGCACCAACTTCGAAGCCCTCACGCTCGACCAACAGCTTCTGGTGAACCACGCCGCCGAGCGGCTGGAACGCGAGTTCGCCGGCACCTACGGACCCGAGACCATCGAGCGGTTCATCATCGACTCGCTCGACCAGCTCGTCCCAACCGCGAGGGTCACGACCTTCCTGCCCCTGCTCACCGAACGCTTCGCCCGTGAGCGACTGCAAGCGCTCGCCAAGATCGAAGGCCTGCAACCGAGTGATCGACCCTCGGTGCTGTTCATGTGCGTGCACAACGCCGGCCGCTCGCAGATGGCTGCAGGGTGGCTGCGCCACCTCGCCGGCGACCGCCTAACGGTGTACTCAGGCGGCTCCGAGCCGACTGACCGGATCAATCCGTCCGCCGTGCAAGCCATGGACGAAGTTGGCATCGACATCACGAACGAGTTCCCGAAGCCGTGGACCGACGAGATCGTGCGCGCCTCAGATGTGGTCGTCACGATGGGCTGCGGGGACGCATGCCCGCTGTTCCCCGGCAAGCGCTACGAGGACTGGCAACTCGACGATCCCGCCGGACGCGACGTTGCCGCCGTACGTCCGATTCGTGACGAGATTCGGGTTCGGGTCGAGGAGCTGATGGCGTCGCTCGGCATCACGGCGACGCTCGCCTAGGCGGAGCGATCAAGACCCAGGCTTGGCGGCCTTGACGATCGCGCTGTGGACGCCGTCACAGACCTCGTGCGTCAACGTGATCGAGACATCCACGAACCCGGCCGCGCACAGTCCCTCGGTGTATTCGCTGACCCGCAAAGCGCCGACGATGCAACCGACCGTGTTGCATCGTTCTGCCCGCTCCGCATCAGTGAGGCGGTCATCGATGACGACGTCGCTGACGCCAAGGCGGCCGCCGGGTCTGAGGACACGGAACGCCTCGGCGAACACAGCCGGCTTGTCGGGTGACAGGTTGATCACGCAGTTCGAGATGACGACATCGATGCTTCGGTCGCCGAGCGGGATCGCCTCGATGTGCCCCTGCACGAACTCGACGTTGGCGACGCCAGCCTCGGTGGCGTTGGCGCGGGCGAGGTCGAGCATCTCCGGTGTCATGTCGAGGCCGTACGCGAACCCGCTCGGTCCGACGCGTCGAGCCGACAGGAGGACGTCGATCCCGCCTCCGGAGCCCAGATCGAGTACCACCTCACCGGGGTAGAGGTCGGCGACGGCAACGGGGTTGCCGCAGCCGAGGCTCGCCAGTGCGGCCTTCTCGGGCACATCGCCGAGCTCGTCGTAGTGGGCGAGGCCCCAGTCCGCCGGGTCGCCTCCGTCGTACGCGGCCTCCCCAGACTCGGCGGTGCGGGCGGCTAGCGCGTACACCTCACGAACCTCGTGAAGGACTGCATCGTGATCTGCACTCATCGTGACCTCGCTCTCGTGGCAGTGGTGCGTCGGGCAGAAATGGACACATCAGCAGTTGGTGGGTGGACAACCGCAACCGTCACCGCGCAGATTGAAGTCGACGAGCTCGCCTCGGCTGTCGGTGGTGACGTCACAGCACTGCTTGACGAGCGTTGCGAACTGGCG
>DASQTR010000483.1:0-4932 GCA_035641795.1 Ilumatobacter sp. | reverse complement strand
GGTGTCGCGCCTCAACGGCTGCGCGGGCTCACGTCTGGGGCAGTGGGTCGGTGACGTTGCAGGCGTTGATCGCCTTCAGTAGCGGATAGGCGTTGACCGCCGACCCACCCTTCGGGTGGGCCTCGAAATGGAGATGGTTGGTGTTGGTGTTGCCCGTGCTGCCGACCGTTCCGATGATCTGGCCGGCCTTGACCGGCACGCCGACCGCGATGCCCGTGTTGATGCCGGTCAAGTGCGCATAGAAATAGTACGTGCCGTCGGCCGTCGTGAGTTGCACGCCGTTGCCGGCCAGCGATCCCGGATAGTCGGCATAGATCTTGGTGATCTTGCCGTCCGCAACGGCGTAGACGAGCTTGCCGGCCTCGGCGAGGATGTCGGTTCCCAGGTGGGCGCGGCCACCGCCACGCGCGTATCCGAACGTGTCGCCGAACTGGCAGAAACCCTGCACCGGGAAGATCGAGAAGCTGGCGCTGCCGAGCGGGGGCGGCGGGGGAGCCTCTGCCTTCGCGAGCCCGAGCGCGTTGGCGGTCGCATCGTTGACCTTGCCGGTGACGTTGAGACCGTGGGCGCGCTGGAAGTCCATCACCGCCGCCGCGGTTCCGGCTCCGAAATCGCCATCGACACCACCGCGCACCGCCATGCCGGCGTTGACGAGCGCCGACTGGAGCTGGATCACTCGCCCGCCCTTCTCGCCGAACACGGCGTATCCGCCGTCGCCGCCGCTCGTCGGCGATGCGGGCGCCTGGGGGTTCTGGAGGGCCGCCAGCGTCGCGTCATCGACGACGCCGCTCGGGTTGATGCCCTGCGACTGCTGGAACGACTTCAACGCCTGGGCGGTGGCCGGGCCGAAGATCCCGTCGGCGCCGCCCCGAACGCTGACCCCGGCCTTGATCAACGCCTCCTGCAACGACTTCACCGTGGTGCCGAGCGACCCGGCCTTGAGCCCCACCAACCCCGACGGACCAGCCGACGCGGTGCGTCCTTGCGCGAGCGCGTTCGCCGTGGCGTCGTCGACCTCGCCGGAGGCGTTGAGCCCAACCGCCTGCTGATACTGCTTCAGCGCCGCTTGCGTGTTCGCTCCGAAGGCGCCGTCGGCCCCGCCCTTCACGGCGACCCCTGCATTGATCAACGCCTGCTGGAGCTGCTTGACGGCGTCGCTGCGAGCACCGATCTTGAGGCCCACCAACGAACCGCCGGGCGCGCCGCCGTTGCCGGCAACCCGCTGGGACAGCGCGTTGAGCGTCGCGTCGTCGGCGATCCGTGTCGCCTCGAGCCCAGCCGACTGCTGGAAGGACGCCAGCGCATTGGCGGTGAGCGCGCCGAAGACGCCGTCGGCCCCGCCGACCATCGAGTAGCCGGCCGCGATCAGTTGCTGCTGGAGCTGCTTGACGGTGTCGCCGCGCGCGCCGACCTTGAGCGCCGAGGAACCCGACGCGTTGCCATTCGAGGACGCAGCCGGTGTGGCGGCCGGCGTGCTCGCGGCTCCGAGCGCGACCGCAGTCGCGGCGTTGACCTCGCCGGACTTGGCGTACCCGACCCGACCCTGGAACTGCTTGACGGCGGCCGTCGTACTCGGACCGAACGCGCCATCGGCGGCGACCGCGATACCGAGCTCGATCAAGCGCTGCTGAAGCTGGATCACGGCGTCACCCGACGCGCCCTGCTCGAGGCCGTACAGCGGATTGGTGGTGAGGCCGAGCGCGAGCGCGGTGGCATCGTCGACGACGCCGGTGGCGTTGAGGCCGTTGCGGCTCTGGAACCGCTTGACCGCCTGGACCGTGGCGGCGCCGAACACGCCGTCCACCCCGCCGGGCACGGCGACGCCCTGGTTCACGAGCGCCTGTTGCAGAGATCGGACGGCGTCGCCTTGGGCGCCCTGGACGAGACCGGCGACCGAACCCTGTGCCGACGCCGATCCGTCGAGGACGGCGACCGGCGCCAGCATCAGCACCAGGGAA
The DNA here is from genome assembly GCA_035641795.1 of Ilumatobacter sp. Classification (GTDB taxonomy): domain Bacteria; phylum Actinomycetota; class Acidimicrobiia; order Acidimicrobiales; family Ilumatobacteraceae; genus Ilumatobacter. The sequence continues at coordinate 2,974 of DASQTR010000483.1, read as the reverse complement.
AATGCGGCAAACCGCCGGAACCGGCGGCGAACGCGAACAGCGTGCGTCGAAGTCATGGGGTGGACCTTTCTGCGAACTGGGACAGTTCTTCATCGGCCCACCATCTCAAGCGCTGGATGAGGGTGAGACTGCTGTGCGCTCCGCGCTCGCCGGATGACCTGCAGTAACAGTGGAGGCTGAGGCTTGACGATTTCCAGAGAGAAGTCTCGATCAGCGGATCAAGTTGACATAACCTGCATTATGGGCGGTGGCGTGGGAGCCGGCGGCGCTTGACACCCGCTCCCACGAGGCATCCCGCTTGCTGCGGCCCCGGTGTCTGGCCCCTCACCTTCGCCCATAATGGCCCCGCCCCGGACCACCGACGAGCTCGCGGTCGAGCGCCCGGCGTCGTTGTCTTCGGCGCCTCTCCGGGTCTGACTCCCGCCAGGGTGTCTGACACTGAGCTCTCAGGTGCCGAGTTAACGTCATGACGAATCTCACCGTGGTGTTGAGGGTGCGGAGAGTTCTCTGTCGCGGAGCGGTTTGGCGGCGCTCATCAGCCAGTCGAGCATCCTCCTCAGCTCCTGGGCGCTTGGCTTGGTTCCCTGCAGGTCCTTCTCCGTGTCGTCGACCGCGCATGCCAGGACGTAGAGGTCGTCGTGCAACCTGTCGAGCTCGGCGCGTGCCACGACCAACTCGCCGTCACTCAGTTCCAGCTCTCTTGCTCGTTGCCTCGCGACCCAATCCCACTGGCGGCACTTCTGGGAGCAGAACTCCCTCGGCCGTCCGGGGCCGACGCGTTCGGGGAGCACTCTCCTGCACCACCGGCACCTCGTGGTTTCCGTCATGGTGGTTTCCGTCATGACGAAATATTGCCACCGCCTGCGCGTCTCGTCGCGGACCATCGACCTCTAGTGTTCGCGCCGGTGAGCGCACCCCAGCCGCTGTCGGACCTCGAGCGGTACTTCTTCGACCTCTACGGGTACGTGGTCCGCCACGACGCCCTCTCGCTTTCCGAGGTCGACGACCTCAATGCCGCCGTCGACCGGCTGGCGGTGCCCTCCCCCGGCGCCGGGCTCGAGACCCAGCGGTTCGTCGGGTTCCTCGACGGCGAGCAGGTGTTCCGCGACCTACTCGATCACGAGGCGATCCTCGAACCGGTCCTCGAGATATGCGGGCCCAAGGCTCGGCTCGACCACGCCTACGGGATCATCATGAGCCCCGGCACCGACGGGCTCGGTCTGCACGGCGGCGGCACGCCCCACGATCCCGCCCAGTTCTACGAGGTGCGCGGCAACCGCATCTACAACGGGCTGGTCGCCGTCCAGTGGGCGCTGGTCGACCACAACCGTGGCGACGGCGGTTTCTGCTGCATCCCGGGCAGCCACCGCGCCAACTTTCCGCGACCCTCAGGTCATCCCCACAGCTGGGTGGTCGAGGTGCCGGTCGCTGCCGGCGACGTGTTGATCTTCACCGAGGCGTTGACGCACGGCACGCTCACGTGGTCGGCGCCGTACGTTCGCAGGTCGTTGCTCTTCAAGTACGCGCCGGGGCACGCGACATGGGGTACGCAGTACCAGACCACTCTTGCCGCGCTCGCGGCCGGCGGTCTGTTGAGCGAGCGCCAGCAACGGCTGATGCAGGTCCCCGCCGTCAGTCCGCACCACCCGGTTCGTTGACCCTCACGTCGAGATCGAGCCTCATGCTCGAGTCGAGCGTGGCAGTTCAGCCGGCCAGGATGTGGTCGAGCCTGAGCTCGGGTTGGTCGTGCTCGATCCGTTGCAGGCGATAGCGGCTCTCGAACAACGCCACCAGTTCGCCGTCGCCGCGCTGCAGGATGCGGATCCCTCCGATCTCACGGAGCCGGCCGGCCGACTGCTCGTCGGTCAACCGGATCGCCTCGTATGGCGCCGGGCCGACCTCGATCGGGACGTTGAACTCGACGTCGAGCCGGTCGGCGAACACGTCGAACTGCAGTTGCCCGACAGCCGCCAACACCGGGTTGCTGTCGCCCATCAGCGGATCACGGAGCACCTGCACCACGCCCTCCTCGTCGAGCTGCGCCAGGCCGCGCCGGAACTGCTTGAACTTGCCGGTGTCGAGCGGACGGGCGGAGGCGAACACCTCGGGAGAAAAGCGCGGGATCGGCGCGAAGCGCACCTGCACCGTCTCGTACAGCGAGTCGCCGATGTTCAGCCCGGTGGCGTTCACCAGCCCGACGACGTCTCCGGGGTAGGCGACGTCGATCGTCGTGCGCTCAGCTCCGAACACCGTCGAGGCGTACTTGGTGGCAAACGGCTTGCCGGTGCGCTCGCACGTCAGCACCATCCCGCGCTCGAACCGACCGGAGCAGATCCGCACGAATGCGATGCGGTCTCGGTGGGCGCGATCCATGTTGGCTTGCACCTTGAACACGAACGCCGAACAGTCAGCGTCGAGCGCGCGAGGTTCGCCTTCCTCGTCCGGGCGCGGCGAGGGTGGCGGCGCCAGGTCGACCACCGCGTCGAGCACGTGCCGGACGCCGAAGTTCGTCAGAGCGGATCCGACGAACACGGGCGTCGACGCACCCGCCAGGAAGTCCTTGTCGTCGAACACGGCACCCACGGCGTCGAGCAGCGCGCACTCGTCGCTCGCGGCGGTCCAGGCGCTCCCCTCCTCGGTCGCCGCGGTCGAGCCCGGTACCAGCTGCTCTGGCGCGACCAACGTGCCCCGCGTCGTGCGCGTGAAGCGCGTGAACTCACCGGTCCGGCGGTCGATCACGCCACGGAATGCACCCGACGGCCCGACCGGCCACGTCACGGGGGTGGTGCGCAGCCGGATCAGTTGCTCGATCTCGTCGAGCAGTTCGAGCGGCTCCCGGCCGGGGCGGTCGTATTTGTTGAGGAACGTGATCACCGGCAGCTCGCGGGCGCGGCACACCTCGAACAGTTTGAGCGTCTGGGGCTCGACGCCCTTGGCGCTGTCGAGCACCATCACGACCGCGTCGACCGCGGAG
>DASQTR010000482.1:0-11485 GCA_035641795.1 Ilumatobacter sp. | reverse complement strand
TTCTCGACGGCGGGCAGGCAACCGGCGCCGTGACAAGGGTGCTGCTGTCGGCGACCGACGGCGAAAAGGACTGGACGACGATCGGTGTCAGTCCCAACATCATCGAAGCGTCCTGGCGGGCGCTCGAGGAGAGCGTGGTGTACGGCCTCCTGCACGCACCGGGCTGATCGCTTACGATCGAGTTAGATGTCTGCCCCCAAGTTTGCCCCTGCCGGACTGCGTGAGACGCCCTATTACACGTCGCCAGACGTGGTGCCGTCACCGTGGATGCCCGATCGCCCGGGGATGGTCGATGGCCCGCAGCCGTACGGGCCGCGCCTCGGCACGCAGGGACCCGACCAGGGTTACGCGCTTGTACTGGCCGGGCGGTTGGCGCCAGACCTCCAACTGCAGCCGGGCGAGGTCCAGGGAGACGTGATCCAGGGTTGCCTCGGCGTCGCGTTGAAGCGGGCGTCGCTGTTCGGACGGGCGCCAGTCGTGCACGACCTCCGTATCGCGTTCACGATCTGGGGCTTCTTCGACCCCGATCCGCCGGACGACCTGCTCGCGCTTCGGCGTCGGTTGTTCGAGGGCGTGGGCAACACGCTCCACCACTACACGGAGGCGCGCCGGATCGCCGACATGGTTCCCGAGTCGACGCTGCGGCTGACGCCGGCGCTGGTCGACAGCAGTTACCCGGAGCGCTGGCGGTCGCTGCTGGGCGTGGCGCCGGCTGAGGACGCATGAGCAAATCGCAGGAAGGCAAGCGGGCGCCCGCGTTCGCGTTGCCGGATCAGAACGGTGATGAGGTGAAGTTGTCGTCGTTCAAGGGGCGACATGTGCTCGTGTACTTCTATCCACGCGCGGACACGCCGGGTTGCACGACCCAGGCGTGTGGATTGCGCGACATCTCCGGTGACATCGGCGACACGGTGATAATCGGCATCAGTCCAGACAAGCCGGCGGCGTTGAAGAAGTTCGATGACAAGTACGGGCTCGGGTTCACGTTGCTCAGCGACGTGGATCACGAGGTTGCGGACAAGTACGGCGTGTGGGTCGAGAAGAAGAACTACGGCAAGACGTACATGGGCGTGCAGCGGAGCGCCTTCCTGATAGGCGAAGACGGCAAGGTCGAGCAAGCCTGGCCGAAGATCAGCCCCGCTGACACGCCGAAGCACCTGCTGTCAGCGTTGGCAGCCGGCTAGCTTTCCGGGCCGTTCCGGGGCTCGAAGGGAATACGCCCCTCGGGAACCTGCTTGCCGTCGCAGGAATACCGGATCAGTTCCTCGCCGCCAAGATTTCATGAATGCTGGCGTCGGTGGACTTCGAGGTCGTGAGCCGTCTCGACTGCGTGCGGCTTCGGTTCGCTCTATACCTGTGAAGGCGGCCAGCGCGTCGCCGCTTCGGAAGGAGATCATCATGGACGAGTTACAGGGCATCGTTCGGTTCACGTTCCACGCCGGCATGATCGATGAGTTCAAGCGTCTCTCCGCCGAGTGCCTGGAGATCGTGCGTTCCAAGGATGTAGGCACGTTGCAGTACGACACCTACTTCAACGACGACGAGTCCCAGGCAATCGTCCTCGAGCGGTTCCGCGACTCCGAGGCGCTGATCCTGCACGGCCAGAACATGGCTCCCTTGATGGACGGCATCATGGCAACGGCCAATGTCAGCGGCGAGCTCCTCGGCGACCCGAACGAGCAGCTTCGGGCGCAACTCGCCGGCAGTCCGGTCGGTCTGTTCGCGCTGTATCAGGCGCTGTAACGGACGACAGCGGGCGACGAGCATGTCGCGAGCCGGCCAGTCGCTGTCGGGGGCCGGCAACGGTGGCTCAGCGCTCGGGTGCGGGCAGGCCGTGGTAGGCGGGCGCAGTGCGTATCGACCAAAACGCCTCAGGTGCCGTCGCGCGGACGATGTCGAGCACGTCATCCTTGCGGAACGTCGGTACGGCGACGAACAGCATCGTGGCGGGGCCATTGAGCCCGGTCGCCCCAACTGACGTAGCCGGCCAACCCCGAGAGCACAGGGCGAGCCGGAGATCCGCTCCGTCGCCGGCCACGACCGCCTCGACGACCACACCGCCCCGGCTCATGCGCTCGTTGAGCATCAGACCGGCAATCGTCCCAACGGCGACTCCGATCGCATATCCCATGATCCGGTTCCACGAACCGAGGTTGGCGACGAGGTTGGAGAACACGAGCGCGAACACCACCGCTTCGCCAGCGGCAACGGCAGCTCCCGCCAGCTTGCGGTCGCGCGCGGTGAGCGCGACGCGCAACGTCCACAGCCCGACGCTGACGAACGCCAGGGCGGCCATCGTCGCCGAGGCGACCGCCTCGGAGTAGTAGATCATCGCCGTCACGTCCGCAATGGTGCAGCAAGGACCTTCCCGCGATCTTCCGCATGAGCGAGGGGCGAATCAGGGCTCGAGCACCGCGATCGCCGGCTTGCGTTGTTCGATCTTGACGGTTCAGCGCCTGGAGCGCACCATCACCGGTGGGGGATCTTCCGGCCGCTTGGAATGCTGGTCGGTTCAACCCAAAAGGGGCCACCATGGCGAAGCCCGATCAGGGAAACCCCAACCTGTTGAATGATCCGGCAGCGCAACGGCTGTTGGCGTCGCAGCAAGTTGCTCATCTTGCGTACAACTGGACCGATGGGACCCCGCGCTGTACCCCGATCTGGTTCCACTGGAACGGTAGCGAGGTGGTGATGGTCAGTCCGTCGATCGCTCCCAAGGGCACCGCCCTGCACAGCGGTGACGCGGTTGCTGTCACCATCGATGACCCCACTTGGCCGTACTCGGCGCTGTTGATTCGGGGCTCGGTGCAAGTCGACGAGGTCGACGGCCTCGCTGCCGAGTACCGCGAGGCGGCCGTCCGGTACTTCGGTGAGGAACAGGGCAACGGGTGGTGCGATCAGCTGCCGGCCACGAGCATGCATCGTTTCCGTGTCACGCCGCAATGGGTCGGAGTGCTCGACTTCGATGAGATGCGCCGATTGACCAGTTCCTTGGCCACAATCATGGCGGCGGACTGACACGCACAGCTCAACCGACGGCATGAGGCGGATGGGCGCGAGGCTGGAGCGATGGCGAACGGACATGCCGACGGGCCATGGCCGCGGGCGTTCCTTTCTTATTCGCGCAAGGACAAGGAGTTCGTGGAGTCGCTCGCCTCGTCGCTAACGGCACGCGGGTTCGTCGCTGATTGGGACCAGGCATCGACCGATTGCTGCGAGCTCTTGGTCAAGGACTTCTTGGCTACGGGCGACAGCGACGCGCCATCACAACTCCGCGCGGACGGATGTCGCGAGATCCCTCCATCGACGCGGTACGAGCCGTTGCGGCCGCGCTCGAATCCGTTCGCCTCCATACTCGTATCGAGATCTCGTGCACTCGAGGCGAAGATGGCGGCCGAGGATCCATCCGGCGGCTGATCACCGGTCCGTGCCCACGACTGGTGCTTGTCGCTGCTGAGGCCGGTACCTCGATGCCAGCGACCCGCAATACGCGCGGCAGGATGTGCCTCGCGGGCCGGCACAGGAGGTGATCCGTTGAGCGATGGTTCGGCAACGCCCGACAACGCTGCGTCGGGATGGCAACTGTCGCGATTGATGGACGGGTTCATGACGACCCAGCTGATCTACGTGGCAGCCAAGCTCGGGATCGCCGATCTGCTCAATGACGGCCCTCGAACAGGCGACGAACTGGCCGTTGAGGTCGGCGCCCAGCCACAACCCTTGACGCGCGTGCTGCGCGATCTCGCCGCGGTCGGCGTGTTCGCCGAACTGGAGGACGGTCGATTCACGCTGACCGAGCTAGGTGACGCGCTGCGCTACATGGGAGGCGTCGCTGTCGCGCGCGGCGAGATCTACTTTCACGCGGCGGAACGGCTGCTCGACGCCGTGTGCGATGGCGGTGTTCCGTTCGAGCTTGCCCACAACGTCGAGTTCTTCGACCACCTCCATTCGCACCCCGAGCAGGAGCGAGTGTTCCAGTCGGCGATGTCCGCGCGGTCGACCAATGAGGCGCGTGCCCTGGTGGCCGTCTACGACTTCACGCGCTTCGACCGCATCGTCGATATCGGCGGCGGTCAGGGCGTGCTGCTCACCACCATTCTCGAGGCGGCTCGCGGGGCGACCGGCGTGCTGTTCGACCGCGAATCGGTCGTCGCCCAGGCGCGCTCAGCACTAACCGACTCCACAGTGCGCTCACGCCTGGAGTTCGTCGGAGGTGACTTCTTCGACCACGTCCCGAGTGGCGGCGACGCCTACGTCTTGTCGCGGGTGCTGCACGACTGGGACGACGACAACGCAGTACGCATTCTCCAGACGTGCCGAGCGGAGATGCATCAACACGCACATCTGCTGATCGCGGAGACTGTGCTTCCGCGTGTGGCGCAGGACAATCCGGGGGCGATTCGCATGGATGTTCTGATGCTTCTGCTGTTGCGCTCACGGGAGCGGACCGAGCAGGAGTTCGCGGCGCTGCTCGACGCCGCCGGACTCGAGCTGATGCTCGTACTCCCGACCGGATCCGCCGGTGGCCTGTCGCTCCTGGAAGCTCGGCCGATCTGACATCCTCCTGAGTGACGAGGGGATGCGGCGGCGGCTACGTGAGTGCTCCGGCGTCGTCGGGCGTGCCGGCAGGCTGATCGGCGAAGAAGCCATCGGGGCCCACCGGTCGACCGAGTCGCGGCGCGTAGATGCCGAAGAACACGTCGGCGATGAGCTCACGGCGGCTGTTGACTCCGGCCTTCTGGAAGACCGTCTTGAGGTAATCCTGGACGGTGTACGTCGACAGGTGGAGGGTGGCCCCGATCTCCTTCGTGGACGAGCCACGGAGCACCTCGACCACCACGTCGGTCTCGCGTGCCGACAATCCGAGCGCTGCGCCGAGGATCGCAACGACATCGGGTGGCCCGGCTTCGTCGATCGTGACGATGCCCCGGTCGTGACCGAGCGGCGCGCTGCGCACCACGAGCCACGTGCCGTCGGCTGTGCGCGCCCGCTGCACGACGGTGCGACCGTTGACCGCAGCGACCGCGACCGCGGCAAGCACAGCCGGCATGTGCCCGTGTCGCCGATCGGCAGCACCGAGCTGCGCGAGCCAGCGTTGCGCCGCAGGCGTCGCCTCCACGACCTCGGCCCGCTCGACCACTACGACGGCGGGACCTTGGCGATCGGGATCGATGGCGACCGGCGCCGCGACGGAGCGCACGAGCGAGGCCCGAATAGCGGCGGTGATCGACGGCGCGACGTGGCGCAGGAAGCGCTGCTCGTCGTCGTCGAACGGGGCGGCGCCGGTGCGTCGCATCAGCCCCGCGCCGCCCCAACCGGTGCGTTGGTGGCGCAGCACGATCCGCAGCTCCTGTCCGAGGCCCATCGCTGCCAGGTGCTCGCCAACGCGGGCGTGTTCGGCGCTCGGCGGTGAGCCGGGTGTGGCCTGCTGCACGATCAGCGGGTCGCCGCTGGAGACCAGCTCGCGGTAGTGCCCCGGCGCCTGGGTGACGTACTCCAGCTCCATGAAGCGCACGGCGTCGTCACCGTCCTCGTCGAGATTGCGCCCGACCGCCGACGTGACCATCGTCGTCGCCGGATCGAAGGTGCTCCAGCACGACGCATCGGTCGGTACCACCTGGTCCACGAGGCCATCGACAGCGCACAGCAACTCCGCCGTCAGCAGTTCGCGCGCCGGCAAGGATTCCAGCTCTCTGGAGACGCGCTCGGCGCGTAGGTCACTCCACACGTGCTCAATCCTGGCAGCCACAGCAGGAGGGCACCATCCCACCCTTCTGGGGGATGCCGGAACCCCAACTCAATGGGATCGACGCCGGCCGGACAAGCGGCGCATCGTGGGCGTCGAGCGCCGAGCTCCTCGGCGCACACCGAAAGGACACGAACATGATTCCCGTCACGCTCAACCACGTCGCCTTGGACGTCGCCGACCGCCAGCGCTCGATCGAGTTCTACGCAGAGTTGCTCGGCGCCGAGGTGGTCGCCGAGGACGTCGACCACAAGCTCACGTTCCTGCGCCTCCCGGGCTCTGACCGCTACAGCGACCTCGCCCTGCACGAGCACGCCGACGTGGCAGCTGCCTACCCTCCGAACCAGGTGCGGATGGCCCACATCGGCTGGGAGATCGATGATCCCGCCCATCTCGTCGAAGCGTTCGACTTCCTGACCGAGCGCACTCGAGTCGTGCTGGCCGCGGACTTCGGTGTCGCCCGCTCGGTGATGGGTTTCGATCCCGACGGCCACGTCATCGAGTTCGAGCTGTTTACCGCCGGAGCCACCGACGAGCCGGGCTTCGCGCCGCTCGACATCGACGCCCTCCGCGCCGTCGCCTCCGTCTGAGGTTCACCATGGTCATGCTCGATCACCACATCGTGCCGAGTCGCGAACGCGACTACTCGGCACGCTGGCTCACCGAAGTGCTCGGCCTCCCGGCCCCACGTCACGTGGGCCCGTTCGCTGCCGTCGACCTCGGCGGTGAGACCTCGCTGTACTTCGCCGGTTGGGACGAAGACGTCCCGACCCAGCACTATGCCTTCCGTGTCGGCGTCGACGACTTCGACCGCATCATCGACCGCCTCGTCGCCGGCGACATCGACCATTGGTCGGACCACACGCTGACCGAGGCGTCGACCGTCCGGCGGGACGCCACAGGCAACGGTGTCTACTTCCGCAGCCCCGAGGGCCACCTCCTCGAAGTGCTCACCCACGGCTGACCGACGACGGTCGCACCGACGTGAGATGCCTAGCTCTTTACGGCGTGGCTCTTCAGGTCGTCGAGATCGACGTACTCGAGCGCCGAGATGTGGGTGCTCTCGAGCACGACCGGGCAAGCGAAGCCGGCATCCAGCGCTTCCGCCCAGCGCGCCGCGCACACGCACCATTGGTCGCCGTGCTGCAGGCCGGCGAAGCCGTACTGAGGCATCGGCGTCGAAAGATCGTTGCCGGACCGCTTCGAAAACTCGAGGAACTCGTCGGTGACGCGGCAGCACACGACGTGCAGGCCGGGGTCGTCGCCGTGGTTCTCGCAGCACCCCGTGCGGTAGTAGCCCGTCAGGGGGTCGAGCGAGCATGGTTGGAGTTCGGTGCCGAGCACGTTGAGCTGTCGCACGTGTCGAATGATCGCGCGCCGATAGTGTCCGCCACATGCTGGAACCGGCCATTAGAGACCTCGCCCGCGACAAGAACTTCGCTTCGCTGTCGGTGCGGCTGCCGAATGGGCAGATCGCCAGCCATGTGATGTGGGTCGATGCAGACGAGGAGCACGTGCTCATCAACACCGAGGTGCACCGCGCCAAGTTCAAGGCGATGGAGCGTGATCCGCGCGTCACGGTCATGATTTGGAAGCTCGACGACCCGTACAAATACGGCGAAGTGCGCGGCGTCGTCACCGACACCGTCCACGGCCAAGAGGCTCGTGATCACATCGACGCCCTGTCGCAGAAGTACAACGGAACGCCGTACACCAACGAGATCACCAGCGCGCGCGTGATCGTCAAGATCACGCCAGAGCGACAGATCCGGCGCAAAGTGTGAGCGACGTGCACGACGGCGCGCCGCTGGTCGGCGTCGTGATGGGGTCAGCGAGCGACTGGTCCACGATGAGCCAAGCGGCCGGGGTGCTCGAGCACTTCGGCGTCCGGCACGAGACCCGGGTCGTGTCCGCCCATCGCATGCCCGACGAGATGTTCGAGTACGCCGAGACGGCCGAAGGGCGCGGGCTACGCGCCATCATCGCCGGGGCGGGAGGCGCAGCCCACCTGCCGGGCATGCTCTCGGCGAAGACGATCGTTCCCGTGCTCGGGGTGCCGGTGGCTTCTCGCCATCTTGCCGGGCACGATTCGCTGCTGTCGATCGTGCAGATGCCCGCTGGCGTGCCGACCGCCACGTTCGCGATCGGCGAGGCCGGCGCCACCAACGCGGCGCTGTTCGCAGTAGCGATGCTGGCTGTCGCCGGCGACGCTGAGCTGGCCGCTGCGCTGCGACGGTATCGCGAGGAGCGACGCGAGCAAGCGGCGACCACGGAGCTGCCGCCGGCATGACGCCGATCCTGCCCGGCGCAACGCTGGGCATGCTCGGCGGCGGCCAGCTCGGCCGGTACGCGTTGATCGCGGCCCGCACGATGGGCTACCGCACGGCGGTGCTCGACCCCGATCCGCAGGCGCCGGCCAAGGCGGTCGCCGACGTGCGATTCGATGCCGAGTTCGGCGACGAGGTGGCGCTGGGCGCGTTGGCGTCCGTGGCCGACGTCGTGACGATCGAGTTCGAGAATCCGCCGGCGGCGGCGCTCGAGTTCCTGGCAGCGCGCACGCGGGTCGCCCCTTCGCCGGGCGCGGTCGCGATCGCACAGGACCGCATCCGCGAGAAGCAGTTCCTGGTCGACTCGGGCTTCCCGGTCGCCGCCTACACAGTCGTCGACGCCGCGGATGCTGATCCCCAGTTCACGTATCCGGCGATCCTGAAGACGGCCCGGCTCGGCTACGACGGCAAGGGTCAGCGCACGGCGAGCGACGGCTCTGCGATGCGCGCCGCGTGGCGGCTGCTCGGCGGCGTCCCGTGCGTACTCGAGCAGGCGTTGGCGCTGGAAACCGAGGTAAGCGTGGTGGTGGCGCGTACGGCGTGCGGCGACGTGGCCGCCTTCCCGGTCGCCGAGAACACGCACGTCGACGGGATCCTCGACCTCACGGTCGTGCCGGCAGCGGTGTCGCCACGAGTCGCCGACCGAGCCGTCGGGCTTGCCACGGCCGTCGCCGACGCCCTCGACTACGTGGGCGTGCTGGCGGTCGAGATGTTCGTCCTCGAGGGCGACGTGATCGTCAACGAGCTCGCCCCGCGGCCACACAACAGCGGGCACTGGACGCTCGACGTTGCCCAGACCAGCCAATTCGCCCAGCAGGTGCGGGCGGTGTGCGGACTTGGCTTGGGCGACACGACGATGACCCGCCCGGCGGCGGCGATGGTGAACCTGCTCGGCGATCTCTGGTCCGCGCATCTCCCCGACTGGAGGCCGGCGTTGGAGCGGCCCGAGACGGCGCTCCACCTCTACGGCAAGTCGGCACCCCGACCGGGACGCAAGATGGGTCACCTCACCACATGGGCGCCAAGCCGGCAGGAAGCCATCACGTCGGCGCTACGAGCCCGATCGCTCCTGACTACAGACTGATGCCGACCAGCTCGCCGATCGCGTACGTGATCGTGCACGCCACGAGCACGATCAACACCTGACGCGTCGCCGACGCAGGGATCGAACGCTCGGCGAACTTGCCCACGAGCCCGCCCACCACCGCCGCCGCCACCAGCCCGATCGCGAGCGACGCCCATGCCGCGGCCGGGCCCCCTCCGAAGAACCACGGCAGCAACGGGAGGAAGGCGCCGAGCAGGAAGCACACCAGCGAGACGCCGGCGGCGCCGATCGCGGATGGCAGTTCTTCGGGGTCGACGCCGAACTCCTCGCGGGCGTGCACCGTCAACGCCGTCTCCGGTTTCTGCATCACCTCCGCGGCGGCCGACCGCGCCCGCTCGGCGCCCATGCCGTGCTGCTCGTACATCGCCGCCAGCTCGGCCGTCTCCTGCTCGGGGTTGAGGTGCAGTTCGCGGCGCTCGACCTCGAGCTCACGCTCGATCAGTTCGTTTTGGGACGACACCGACACCCACTCGCCGGCGGCCATCGAGATCCCGCCCGCCACCGCGCCGGCGAGGCCGGCGAGGCGGACCACGCCCACCGCCACACCGGACCCGGCGAATCCGAGCAGCAGCGACACGTTCGACACCAAACCGTCGCTCGCCCCGAACACCGCCGCTCTGGCCAACCCACCCTGGATGGAGCGGTGACCCTTGTGGTGCGGATCGCGCATGCTCACCGCCGTGACGCTACCCGGCGACCTGCGATCAGCCCCCGTTGCCCCGACCGACGCCGACGCCACTGTCGGGCGGGATGCTGACGGGCGGCGGGTTCGACTGGCCTTGGCTGTTGTTGGCGCCCTGGCCATCGTCGCTGCCCAGGCCGTTCCCCTGCCCGGGCGTGGAAATCGGTGGCCCGATCGGAGGGTTGGGCGGCGTCGAGACGGGCGGAGCGGCGACCGGAGGTCCGGTCACCGGCGGCGTGGGCTGCTCGCCCGCGGGCGTGGAGATCGGCGGGCCGGCGGGCGTGACCTCTGGCTTGTTGGGGTTCGCTTCACGTGAGGTCGCGTTCCCCTGCGGGTCTTGCGGCGTGCACGTGTCGTGGGCGACGTCGTTGACGGCATCGCTGTGCTCGGCGTTCGGCGGCACGGATCCGCTTGCCACTGTTGACACGGCGTCACCGTGGTTGCCGTCGGCGCATTCAGGCGGAGGTGAAGGTGCAGTCGGTGTCACGGCACCGGCGGCGGTGGATCCCACGCTGCACCGAGCGGCGGAGCAGTCGACGCCGGCGACTGTCTGTTCGGTCGCGGGCGTCACCGTTTGCGTATGCACCGTGACCGCAGGTAACTCGGCCGCAACCGTGTTGTTGAGCAGCGAGCCGCTGAGCGGGTCGCCGCCGTTCTCCGCGCCGGCGTTCTCGCTGGCTCCGGTGGCGGAATCCGTCACCAACGACCGCGCCTTGCCGGCTGCGGCCTGGAAAACCCCGGGGCCGGCGGCCGCGAGACCGCCGACCCCCAGACTGGCCACCGTGACGACAGCGATGGCGATGCCACGACCTGCCCGGAATCGCGTCGGGGCGGGAATCCGCGCGATAGCTCCGAACATTGCCGTGACCGCGGCCGCCTCGCCAGCCCGCTCTGCGGGAAGAGCGGGAGATCGCAAGGCCGCGATCAACGCATCCGTGTTGTGATCGTCGCCGGTCACGATGCAGACATCGTTCGAACGTGCGATTCCGTTACAGCGGATCGCTCTGCCAGGCGCTTCAGACCGCGATGTACCAGCACACGGACGGTGCCCTCGCGCCGGCCCGTGATCGCCGCCACCTCGGTGACGCTGAGATCGGCCACGACCCGTAGCAGCACCGCCTCGGCCTGATCAGGCGGCAGCGATCGAACCAGAGCCAGTGCTCGGTCGAGCGCTTCCGCCCGCTCCGACTCGTCGGCGGCCGAGAGCGTCGTCACCGGCGCCCGCCATTCGTCCTGGCGCCCGTTGTGCGCGTCGCGGCGCTTGCTGGCGCGGATGTCGTCGATCCGTCGGCGAGCAGCGATCGTGAACAGCCACCGGCGGAAGTCGGGCTCGTCGCCTTCGAAGCGATGGAGTCCGTTGGCGACCTCGAGCCACACGGTCGAGGCGAGATCGTCGGGTTCGGCCATGCCCTTGCCCCGGAAGTAGCGCAACAAGAGGTGGTTGTAGGACCGCCACAGCTGGCCGAGCGCCTCGCGATCCCCCTCGCGTGCGCGTTCGATCACGGCCTCCACGATCTCTAGTATCGACCATCGGAGGTCCGGTCTGCAGCAAGATCGGGTGTTTCATGGGACCTACCACCCAGCACGCCGGCGAACGAGAGTCCGGCATCGAGCGTCTGCGGCGG
>DASQTR010000481.1:0-3086 GCA_035641795.1 Ilumatobacter sp. | reverse complement strand
GGCAGTGAACAACATCGCGCGCGCGGTCGGAAAGCTCAAGAAGTCGAACGTGAAGGATGTGAAGCCCACCACGGCGAGAGAGGCCATGAGCGCTTGCGCCAATCCGCGGTCTCGATCGTCCGTGGAACGGCGCCGCACGCGATAGGCGACGAACATGCCTCCCGCAAGCAGCAGCAGGTAGGCGGATACCCCCACGTAGCCGGTCTCGACGAGGCTCAGCAGGTACTGGTTGTCAAGGAAGTCGTACCGTGTAGGGATGAATGTCGCGAAACCGCGACCGAACAGGGGACGTTCGGCGACGAACTTGTCCACGTACTCATAGTCGGTTGTGCGTGACGACACGCTCGGGTCCGCGCCGGCGTCGACGAACAGCGCCCTGATCGTGCCCAGAAGACCCGGGATCATGAGTCGCATCGCAACGAGATACAGCACGGTGAACGCATAGAACTTGCGACGGTAGGAGCGTGGCCACGCAAGAACGAGCACCAGTGCGCCAATGCCGATCCCTACGACGGCGGTCCGTGAAACCGACATCGGAAGCGCAATGCCGATCAATGCGACAGAGATGAACCACCGTCGTCGTTGATACAGGGCGAGATATAGCGCCGCCGGAAAGACGATGCAGAGGACCGCGCTGAACTCGATCGCGTGCACGGTCGTTCCGGAAACCCGCCGAAAGATCGATCGCGTCGTGATGAAAGCCGCATCGTTCGTCGTGCTCTGAAGTCCGGGCAGCCGGACGTTGGCAGCAAGGTCGTACCCGGAGGCAAACTGGATGATGCCGACACACGCAATGGCCGTGCCCGCGAGGACCATGCCCTTGACGACTACATCAAGTCGATCGCGACTCGACACGGATTCCGCGATCAACAGGGCGATGCCGGCC
The DNA here is from genome assembly GCA_035641795.1 of Ilumatobacter sp. GTDB lineage: Bacteria > Actinomycetota > Acidimicrobiia > Acidimicrobiales > Ilumatobacteraceae > Ilumatobacter. Next base: position 2,200 of record DASQTR010000481.1, on the reverse strand, counting down.
GACGCGAGGACGATGATCAAACCCCGGTCGGCGGCCGAGGACTCCAGTGCATCAGTCGGCCGAAGGCCGGCGGCTCCGAAGCTTGCGAGGTTGGCCGCCACGAAGATCGCGATCAGGATTGGAACTGGGCGGTAGCGGTCGGCCCAGTTGTCGTTCGGGCTCAACCAGGTTACGAACCACGCCCCGAGGGCCGCCAAGCTGACGATGATCTGGGGAGAGCCCAGGCTCCCCAGCCCTGGAACGACCAGCTGAGCTGGAATGGCTGCGACTACGGCAAGGAAGACGACAGCGAGAGTCCCGCTGTCGAGACGCGACCGGACAATGATGGCCGCTGCGATCATCCCGAGCAGGGTGAGCGCCATATAGCTCGTCGGGATCACGATGGCCGCGGCCAATGCACCACTCAACACGGCGAACGGCACCCATCCGGTGGACGAGCTCCAGCCGGAGACTCGGACGAATGAGGATCGAGCGATCACGCGCTACGACCCCTTTTCGGCTCGACCTCATGACGAGTCGGACTCCCGTTGGTATCCGGGCGCCTGCGGCCTCGGTCCTCACGAATGACCGACTCCCACACGAACGACTTTCGGGCGAGCGGTGTCACCGGAGGCACATCAGCCGTTTCCGGACGACGGGCTCGGCGAGACGTCACGACGGTGTCGAGCGCGATCGCCAGGCTGACGGCCGCGACAACGCCCAGGCCCCCTACCGCCAGCATCACCCGCTTCGTACTGCCGGGAAGCTCCTCCGGCCGGTCTGGACGGGTCAAGACCTCGGCCCGCAACCAGGTTGCGGGAGTTGCGCCAGCGGCTTGTTGACGTGCCGCGAGCTCATCGGTCAACAGTTTGAGCGCCTTGTCGTACGCGGCGACGCTGGCCTCGGCCGAGCTCGCCCGCACGGTCAGGTTGATGATCGCCCCGTTGCCCGCGTTGACGGCGGCCACGAACGACTCCACCCGCTCGTCGGCAGCCACGATCTCGAGCGCGCGTTCGCTTCGCAACACTTCCGACAACGCGGCCGCCGCGCCGCTTTCGGCGCCGCCGAAGCGCGACCAAGGATTGACCTCCACCTCTTCATCGGAGATGCCCGTCGCGAGCGTCGACGGAGACAGGAGGATCACGTTGCCCGTCATCTCGTAATCCGGCGCGACACGCCCCGGCACCATCGCCATCGCAACAACGGTCAGAACGAGAACCGCCGTGCACGCCCACACGTGCCGACGGACGATCGCGAGCAGCTGCTCAAGATCCACCGACCACCTCCGCGAGCATGAGCGTTGAACTCGGTGGTTCCGGTTCGTACGGTGCTGACCGGGGTTCGGGACGCCTCACCAGCCTGTCGAACACTGCGACGTAGCCCGGAACTTGGATGTGCCACGACAGGACGCTTTCGACGCGACGGCGCCCGATCCTCCCCATCGCGGCTCGCTGCTCCGGTCGATCGAGCAGATCCGAGATCGCCTGCGCATAGGCGAAGACATCATTGGGTTTCACGTACAAGGCGGCGGATTCGGCCGAGACGCGCGTTTCGTTGAGGTCATACGCAACAACTGGGACGCCATAGGCCATGTACTCCATCGTCTTGTTCATCGTGGAGACGTCGTTGAGCGGGCTCAGCGGATCCGCCGACAACCCGATATCGGCCGTGGAGAGGAACTGCGCGATCTCGCTGGGTCCTACCGGTCCGGTGAACGTCACCCAAGGCTCGATCTCCAGCGCGGCGCTCAATTTGACGAGGTCGTCGAGACAGTCGCCATACCCCATCAGGGCGAACTGAACGTCCGTCCGACCCAGGTCGTGCACCAACACAGAAATTGAATGCAGGAGCAGATCGACGCCATCCTGCGGGCCCATGATCCCGAGCCAACAGCACAGAAATGAGCGACCGTTCCGGAGCGCCGGGTGCGGCTCGCCGCGGACCATGCGGTCGGGATCGGGCCCGGAACGGACCACCGTGATCGATTGCGGGTCGACCCGGCCGCGATCCATGGCGACGCGCCTGTACGAATCATTCGTGACGACCACATGATCGGCCGAGCGATAGGTTCCGCGCTCCAGCCATCGCAATCCGCGCAGCAAGAATCGTCGTCCGCCGCCGAACCTGCTGAGATAGACCTCCGGGCACAAGTCGTGCTGGTCATAGACGAAGCGGGTGCCGAAGAGGCGGTGCAGCAAGGCGAGCACGAAGTACGTATCGG
>DASQTR010000480.1:0-4183 GCA_035641795.1 Ilumatobacter sp. | reverse complement strand
ACCACATACTTCTTCACGTCCACCACTCCCGCCTAATGCACTGCCAAGACTGAGAGAAATCTACCCACCATATCTACCGTGGTGAAACACTAGGAGGAAATGGTGCATTTACTCGATGCGCTGCCTAGGCACGCACCAGTTCCAAGTGCCGATCCCCATCCCGAGTCGGTAAGGCGCGGAACGTGATCTCACATATTTTTGCAGTTTCGAATGGATACCAGGGCGTGGGTTCTCATCCCTGCGGCCCACTCCAACCGCTCGCGCTCCAAGCCCACCAGGGCACCCAGGATAGCGGCTAGGACCAAGCGCAAGACTATCTGCTCCGGGGAGATCATGATGGCGAGCTGTCCTTCCTAAACACGTGCTCTACACTTCTTCTCCCTTTCTACACTAGTATTGTGAAGAAGTCACGCGCTCGGGGATCTTGCTCCGGGACCTGACTAGCTGCCTCCTCGGTGTATCCAGAGCCATAATGGCAGACGAGCCGAGCGCCAAGAGGGTGGTACGCCATGATCTTCGGCGCGGATGTTCGGGTCACGCTGCTCCTCCGCCCGCCGCTAGCGTCGGTCTCGCAGCTGCTTGAGCAGTTTGCTTAGCTTCTCGTGCATCTTGGAGAGGATATACCCTGCGGCATCTTCTTGAGCTTCCCTATCGGGGCTCCGTCAGGTTGACCGAGGCTGGCTATGCAAGAGCTTACGAGCGAACTTCCGAGAACACATCTTCGGAAACGGTCTGATAAATCGCCGGCAACTCTAGATCTGCGTTCTTTGGCCGCCCAAGACCGCTCCCTCATAGTATTTTGGCACTCGTGCAGCCGCAGACCGGTGGCCATTCGGATTTCTCAGACAGGTTCCGAGCAAGAATTCTCCGGAGTTGGCCAGAAGAAAACCTGGAAACTGGACCATCCATACGACGTGCGGATGCGTATGAATCGCTACATGGGAGGCAACCAATGCGAACTCACCCGCGAGATACGGGCGGGAAATGGTATGAGGCTAATGAAGTTGCTCGACACACGGTTGTGCACCTGGGTCACGCCGCCGATGAGTCCTGATAGCATCGCCTCCATCTCGAACCGATCTCGGCACCACAGTTATCCGGTGTCGAATCACGGCTCGAAAGCACCTGCGCGGGGAGGTCGCCAGCTATGATTCGTTCGATTATCGGAGTGAGCCTGCGGTTTTGGCTCATAATCATCAGCGTCGCGGTGGGCGTGATGGCTATAGGGATCGCACAGCTCCGCGCTGCTCCCGTGAACATCCTTCCCGAGTTCACACCGCCGTACGTGGAAGTTCAGACTGAGGCCCTGGGGCTCTCTGCGAACGAAGTCGAGGCGTTGATCACCGTTCCGCTGGAGGCCAACCTGCTCAACGGCGTGGAGGGCGTCGACGTGATTCGCTCGCAATCGGTTGCGGGACTTTCGTCGGTCGTGATGGTATTCGAGCCCGGGACCGATCTCTACCAGGCACGTCAGCTAGTGCAAGAGCGGCTCATAGAGGCGCATGCGTTACCGAAGGTGTCGACGCCGCCCAGGATGATACAGCCTCTGTCGTCGTCGAGCCGGGTGATGATGATCGGCATCGACCCGAACGAACTGTCGCCGATCGAGGCGTCGGTGATCTCCCGTTGGGTGATCAGACCGCGCTTGATGGGCGTTCCGGGCGTAGCGAACGTGGCCATCTGGGGCATGCGCGACCAGCAGCTTCAGGTGCAGGTAGATCCGGAGGAGCTTCGGGCCCAAGGGGTCACACTAAACCAGGTCGTCGAGACGACGGGCAACGCGCAACTGGTATCGCCGCTGAGCTTCCTCGAAGCCTCGACGCCTGGCACCGGGGGGTTCATCGAGACGCCCAATCAGAGGCTTCAGGTCCGACACGAGTTCGACGAGCTCGCGACCCCGGAGGGCCTCGGCAAGGTGCCGGTTGAGGGCACTGGTGGCAAGCTCCGTCTCATCGATGTGGCCAACGTGGTGGAGGGTCGCCAGCCGCTCATCGGCGACGCCGTCGTCAATGGCGACGACGGCCTACTGCTCGTCGTAGAGAAGTTCCCTGAGGCCGACACCGTGGAGGTGACCAGCGGGGTCGATGAGGCGCTTGACAAGCTGCAGCCCGGTCTCTCCGGCATGGAGGTCGACTCGGGAGTTTTCCGGCCTGCGACCTACATCGAGGATGCGATCGACAATCTGAAGCTCTCGCTCATCATCGCTGGCGTTCTCCTGGCCCTCGTCCTCGCCACGTTCCTGTTCGAGTGGCGCACCACGCTGATTAGCCTCGTGACGATCCCGCTGTCTCTGGTTGTAGCAGCACTCGTGCTCAAATTGCTCGGTGAGACGTTCAACCCGCTCGCATTCGCGGGGCTCGCCGTGGCGATAGCGCTCATCATCGACGACGCTGTTGTCGGCGTCCAAAATGTGGCCCGGCGCATGAGCGAGCATCACCAGGCCGGCGGCGAGGAGTCGACCGCAGCAATTGTGCTCGAGGCCTTAGCAGAGGTGCGCAGCCCTCTCACGTATGCCACTTTCATCGCGCTGCTCGCGATCGTGCCGGTCGTAGTCATGGAAGGCCGGCCGGGCGCGTTCTTCGAGCCGCTCGCGCTCTCCTACGTGCTCGCGGTGCTGGCGTCCATGATCGTCGCGCTGACGATCGCCCCGGCTTTGAGCCTGTTGTTGTTCTCCAGGGGATCGCTCGAGCACCGCCAGTCCCCGATCCTGAGGCGGCTGAGCTCGCGCTACGACGCCGCACTTTCGCGAGTCGTGCGTGCCCCGCGTGCGACGCTCATCGCTGCCGGCGTCTGCGTGGTGGTCGGTCTCGCCACGCTACCGCTGGTCGACACGTCGCTCATTCCTTCGTTCAAGGACAGGGATGTGCTGGTGCGCCTCGAGAGCCCGCCCGGTACCTCGGAGCCGAAGATGAGCGGTCTGACGGCGCAGCTAAGTCGCGAGCTGGAAGCGATCCCGGGGGTCGAAGAGGTCAGTGCCCACGTCGGACGCGCCGTGACCGGCGATCAGATTGTCGACGTTAACTCGAGCACCCTCTCCGTCAAGATCGGCTCCGACGCCAACTATGACGCGACGGTATCAGAGATCGAGGACGTCGTGGGCGGCCTCGACGAAGCGGATGACCGCGACGTAACGACTCACTCGCAGCAAGAGCTTCGCGACGTCGGGACGCTCGATGACCGCGAGGAGCCGAATGCCGGCGAGGGCAGCCTCGATGTCCTGACAGGAGCGGACAAGCCCCTCGTGGTGCGCCTCTACGGTCCGGACCTCGAAGTCCTGCGCAGCGAGGCGAACGACGTGCGAGAGGTCGTGGGCGGGGTCGACGGCGTCATCGACCCGCGCGTCGAGCTCGTGCCCGAGAAACCGGACCTCGCGATCGAGACCGACCTTGCTGAGGCACTACCGTATGGAATCAAACCGGGTGACGTCCGCCGGGCGGCGGCGACGTTGCTGCAGGGGATTCAGGTTGGCAGCACCTTCCAGGAGCAGAAGGTCTTCGACGTCATCGTGATGGGTGTGCCGAAAACGCGCCAGAGCGTGGAGAGCGTCCGCGAGCTGCCGATCGACTCGCCGGTCGGCGGTCACGTGCGCCTGGGAGATGTCGCCGACGTAGGCATCCAGCCGTCGCCGGCCGTCATCAAGCGTGACGCCGCCTCGCGCTACGTCGATGTCGAAGCCGACGTCAGCGGCCGCAGCCTCGGCGCCGTGGTCACCGACGTCGAGGCTCGCCTCGCGAACGCACAGCTCCCACTCGAGTATCACGCTGAGGTGCTCACGGAGTCCACGAGCCAGGAGGCCAACCTGGGGCGGATCGTCGGCTTCGGAATCGTTGCTGCGATTGCCATCTTTTTACTCATTCAGGCCGCGTTCAGCAGCTGGCGGCTGGCGGGGCTGGCCTTCCTCACCCTACCCGTGGCTCTCGTCGGCGGGCTGCTCGCAGCGCTCATCGACGGCGCCACGCTCTCGCTCGGCTCGCTGATCGCATTCCTCGCGCTGCTGGGTATTGCCGCTCGCAACGGCGTCATGCTGATCCACCGCTTCGAGCGACTCCGGGTTGACGAGGCCCAAGCCTTTGGTGCCGAGCTCGTCCAGCGCGGGGCACGGGATAGACTTGCGCCGACGTTGACCGTCGCAGTGGCAAGCGCTGCGGCGGTGTTGCCCTTCGTGATCATGGGCGATGTCGCC
>DASQTR010000479.1:0-3674 GCA_035641795.1 Ilumatobacter sp. | reverse complement strand
ATCGTGGTCGCCACGCCCGACGGGGGCGAGGCGCCGGATGGCCTCGTCGCCACGCGCAGCGCTGTCACGGTCGCCTCGTTGGAGCACCAGCGATGACGACCGCCGAACTCCGCCTCATGCCCGAGCTGAGGGTCGACGTCGCTGATGTCGTCGTCGTCAACCACAACACCCGACACGAGCTGCAATCCTGCCTCGAGGCACTTGCCGCGGCGCACAACGTGGGGACGGTCTGGGTCGGTGACACCGGATCGCGTGACGGCTCGCTCGAGATGGTCCACGATCGGTTCCCGGACGTGCGCACCCATTCGATGCCCGACAATCCCGGTTACGGCGCGGCCGCCAACGAATTGATCGCGCGCTGCCACACCGACATCGTGATCCTGCTCAACGCGGACGTGCGGGTGGAGCACGACACCATCGACGCGTTGCGGCGCCACCTTGCGGCAAATCCCGGCGTGGCACTGGCCGGGCCGCGTCTCGTGGATGTCCACGGCGAGCCACAGCAGTCGTGCTTCGGCGACCCGACGATCGCCACGCTGCTCTGGCGTGAGTCGGGGCTCGCCCGAAGGTGGGAGACGGCGCGCGGTCACGATCCCATCGGGCGGGCACTCGACGGCGCTTCGGCTCGATCTGTTCCGTGGGTGCTCGGTGCCGCGGTGGCGATCCGGCGCACGGCGTTCGACGCGATCGGAGGCTTCGACCCGGGCTACTTCCTTTACTACGAGGAGACCGACCTGTGCCGCCGTTTGCGAGCCGTCGGGTGGACGATCGAGTACGTCCCCACAGCGGTCGCCGTGCACGCCGGCGGGGCGAGCACAGGACAGCAACGCGTCGAGGCACAACGGACGCTCTACCGCAGCCTCAACCGATACCACTCGATCCACGGTGGTGCGCCGGCGTTGCCGCTGCGCGCCGCCGTGGCGGCCATCATGACCGCCCGGCTGGCGCGTGACAGTGCGCTGAGTTCGCTTACCAGCGGCGATCAGCGCGCACGAAGACGCGCCGGGTCAACCGCGTGGCGTCATGTGCTCGTCGACGCAGTGCGCGGCTGGGGTGTGCCTGCCGAACCGCCGGCGCGACACCGCCACGACTGGCTGATCCTGCTCCCGGCTCCGGCGTCGCCACGACCGACGGTGTCGGCCGCCGGTGCCTTCACGGACGTCGAGCTCCGTGCGCTGGCGGATCACTTCGGGATCGAGTCTGTGGCCGCGGCCTCGCCGCGCCACCCGGCCGACGTCGTCGTCGTGCGCACCGCGGGGCGGTTCGACGCCGCCGAGATCGTCGACTCGGTCGCCCCCGGCGGGGTTGCCCTGGTGGAACACACGCGCCGGCTGCGCGGTGGCACGTTCACTTCCGCCCGCGCCGGCGCCGCGCTCGCCCGCGCCGGCGCCGAAGTCGTCGGACGTTGGTGGCTGTTGCCGCATGCCGCGACCGCGCGGCGCTTCGTGCCGCTCGACGCCGAGCGACCACTGGTGTGGTACCTCGATGACCTCCTCATCGCCGGCGACAGGCCCCACCGCGTCGCTCGTGCCTGCGTCCGCCGGCTGCCGCGCAGCGCCGGATGGGTCGCCCGGGCGCATCTCACCGCGTTGGTCAACGGACCCGCGCGCCATGTCGAGCTGGCGGCTACGGCGCCCATGCTGGAAGCGGGCGTCAGACCGGATGCGCGCCTGCTCGTCATGTCGAGCGGGTACGACGCCGGAAGCCGAGCCGTCGTACTCCCGTTCGCACCCGGGGCGACGGCGCCCGAGCTCGCGGTCAAGGTGTCCGTGCTACCCGCGATCAATGCGACGACCCGCCGCGAACACGAGCATCTCACGGAACTCCGCACGTCGGTGTCGCGCGACCTTGCCGGCACGATGCCGCTACCGATCGCCTCGTTCGACTGGCGGGGACACGCAGTCGCGCTGCAGAGCATGCTCGATGGCCCGACGCTCGATCGCGTGCTGCGCGAGTGCCGCGACCCGGCACGCCGTATCGCGTTGCTGCACGAGGTGACCGACTGGGTCATCCGTCTGCACAAGGAGACGGCTGAGCAAGCCGCTTGGACCGGCGTCGACGTCGAGCGCTGGATCCGCGTGCCGTTCGCTCAGTTCCGCGACGCGTTCGACCCGGGCGAGGACGTGGATCGGCTCTTGAAAGTCGTCGAGCTCCGTGCCGGCGAACTCGTCGGCCGGGCGCTCCCTTCGGTCCGTCGCCACGTCGACCTCGGACCGTGGAACATAATCCGTACCGCCGCTGGGCTCGGGATCACCGACTGGGAGTCAGCACCCAACAGACCTTCCAGCGGTCGCGGGCTCCCGGTCTGCGATCTCGATTACTTCCTGAAGTACTGGCTGCACATCGTCGCCGAGCGCCTGCAAGGATCGCAGGCTGCGCCCGGCGCCACCGCGCTGTTCCCCTCGTTCGGGCCGCTGCCGGAGGGCGACGTGCGCCCCTACTGCATCGCCGCGCGTCGCATGATGCGGCGTTACTGCACACGCCTCGGCATCGAGCCCGCCTTCGTGCCGGTCCTGAGCGCGTACAACTGGATCGAGCACGCGCTGAACCGCCGCGCCCGTGACGAGATCCTGGAAATGGCGAGGGGCACTGACGATCCGCGGCTGGCGCTGGTGCACGAGCTGGCGCGCCACGCGGACGGCATCAGTGATGACCCGTTCGCGGTACTGGGACCGCTCGACGCGCGACGGCGGATCGCAATTGCAGCTCCGTTCTCGCTGCGCGGCACAGCCTCCCATGGCGGAGCACGGGTGATCGGCGACATGGCATCGGCGGTGGCAACTCGGCATGACGTGCGAGTGGTGGCCTCGGTCGAACGGCGTACGCCCTCGGCGGATCTGTCGCCGGCCACCGAATTCGACGTTCTGGAGGTCGAGCGTCCGGGCCTGGGAAGGTGGCGCCTCACCCGATTGCTGGCGTCCGCCGTAGCCGGGAGACCGGCGTGGGCGGTCGAGTGGGCGTCGCCGCAGTTCGAGCAGGCCCTCGCGACAACGGTCGCACAATGGTGCCCCGACGTTTTGCACGTCGAGTTCGTCGTGCTCGCGGATGCGCTCTCGAGGCTCGGCGATGACGCGCCGCCGATCGTGGTCACCGATCACGACCCGCCGCTCGGTGCTGCGCTCGATCAGTTCCGGAGGGACGGCTGGGCGATGCGCGTGCACCGGGTGCTCGACGCCCAGGCGTGGGTGCGGGCCGAGCGCCGCGCCGCACGCCGGGCGACCGTGATGTGCGTGTTCGCCCACGAGGACCGACTGCTGCTCGAATCGCTGCGCATCGCCGCCCCGGTGGTGGTGATGCCGTTCGCGATCGACGTCCCACCCAGCACTGCCCCGGCCTGTCCGGCGGGACCCCCGACCCTGGCCTTCGTCGGCAGCCACCACCATCCTCCCAATGCCGAGGCCTTGCACTTCCTCGTCGAACAGTTGATGCCGCGCGTGTGGCAGGAGCGCCCGGACGTTGAGTTGATCCTGATCGGCAGCGATCCACCGCCTTTTGTGCGCGACGTCGACCCGCGCATCGTCGCCACCGGATTCGTCCCGAACCTCGCCGCGATTCTCGGCAGCGTGTCGCTGGTCGTCGCTCCGCTGGCGTCGGGCGGCGGCATGCGCGTGAAGGTGCTCGAGGCGATGGCCCACGGCAAGGCGGTGGCCGCCACATCGTTGGCGGTGCGTGGG
>DASQTR010000478.1:0-3119 GCA_035641795.1 Ilumatobacter sp. | reverse complement strand
GACGATCGCGACCGGTGCGCCGAGCCGATCGCGCTCAGCGATCGCGTCCCATGCGATTTTTCCAGAGCAGAACACCACGCGCTCGACGGCGGCCGCGTCGGTGACGAACGGGTCGTCCAGGAACTCCTGGAACGAGCCGGTCGTCAACTCGTCGATGTGCGAGCGGGTCTGCCTCATGCGCAGGCCCTGTTTCGGCGTGAACAGCACGAGCGGCGTGTGGCGCTCGCTGTGGGCCTGACGGCGCAACAGGTGGAAGTACTGCGCCGCCGTGGTGGCGTTGACGATCTGCATGTTGTCCTCGGCGGCCAGCAGGAGGAAGCGCTCGATGCGCGCCGACGAGTGCTCCGGACCTTGGCCTTCGTAGCCGTGCGGCAGCAACAGGGTGAGGCCGTTGTGCTGGTCCCACTTGTCCTCGGCGGCGACGATGTACTGGTCGATGATGACCTGGGCGCCGTTGACGAAGTCGCCGAACTGCGCTTCCCACATCACCAGTGCGTCGGGACTCGAGTGGGCGTAGCCGTACTCGTAGCCGACCGCCGCGTACTCCGACAGCAACGAGTCGTACACCCAGAAGTTGGCCTGCGCCTCCTCGAGGTTGGCGAGCGGGATCCACGTGTCACCGGTGTTGTAGTCGACGAGCGCGGCGTGGCGCTGGCTGAACGTGCCACGCCGTGAATCCTCGCCGGCGAGGCGCACCGGGTACCCCTCGCAGATCAGCGAACCGACTGCGAGCGCCTCGGCGGTTGCCCAGTCGACCTCGTGGTCGGTCTCGAACTGGTGCCGGCGGGCGTCGAACTGCTTGGCCAGCTTCGGGTGCGGCGTGAACCCGTCGGGATAGCTGGTGAGCTGGGCGAAAATCCGCTCGAGCTCGGCGCGGTCGACACCGGTCTCGAGGTGCGGCAGCACGCCGAGCGGCTTGGCGGGCTTGGGCACTTTGGGTGCAGCCGTCGCACGCGAGCGTGTCTCGTCGAGCGCAACCTGGAGCTTCGCCTGGAAATCGGACAGCGCCTGCTCGGCCTCCTCGACCGTGATGTCGCCGCGCTTCACGAGCGACTCGACGTACAGCTTGCGGACGCTTCGCCGCTCGGAGATCGCCTTGTACATGAGCGGCTGTGTGTAGCTGGGGTCGTCACCCTCGTTGTGCCCGTAGCGGCGGTAGCACACCATGTCGATCACGACGTCCTTGTGGAACGCCTGGCGGTACTCCCATGCCAGCCGGGCGACACGCACGCACGCCTCGGGGTCGTCGCCGTTGACGTGGAAGATCGGTGCCTGGATCGTCTTGGCGACGTCGGAGCAGTAGAACGACGAGCGGCTCTGTTCCGGCGCCGTGGTGAAGCCGATCTGGTTGTTGATGATGAGGTGGATCGTGCCGCCGATCCGGTAGCCGGCGATGTCGCTCATCGCCAGGCATTCGGCGACGATGCCCTGTCCGGCGAAGGCGGCGTCGCCGTGCATCAGGATCGGCAGCACGGCGTACGACCGGGGCGGCTCGATGCGGTCTTGCTGGGCGCGCACCATGCCCATCACGATCGGGTCGACGGTCTCGAGGTGGCTCGGATTGGCGGCGAGCTCGACCTTGATGTCGGCACCGGTGGGGCTCTCGTACTTCCCGGTCGCGCCGAGGTGGTACTTGACGTCGCCCGAGCCCTGCACCGTGTTGGGGTCGACGTGCCCTTCGAACTCGGAGAAGATCGCCTCGTAGCTCTTGCCCATGATGTTGGAGAGCACGTTGAGGCGTCCCCGGTGCGCCATGCCGAGGACCGCCCCTTGGAGGCCTTCGTCGGCGGCGCCGGACAGGATCTCGTCGAGGATCGGGATCGCTGACTCCGCGCCTTCGATGCCGAACCGCTTGGTGCCGACGTACTTCGTGGCGAGGAACTTCTCGAAGGCCTCGGCGGCGTTGAGACGTTCGAGGATGCGGTCCTTCTGCTGCTTGGTGAAGGCCGGTGGCTTGACCTCCACGCGCTGCTGGATCCAGGCCTGCTCGTCGGTGCTCTGGATGTGCATGTACTCGACGCCGATCGTGCGGCAGTAGGCATCGCGCAGCACGCCGAGCAGCTCACCGAGGGTCAACTTGTCGTGGCCCCCGACGCCGTCGGTGAGGAACTCCCGATCGAGATCCCAGATGGTGAGCCCGTACGTGGCGGGGTCGAGCTCGACAGGGGTGTGCGGCTCCTTCCAGTGCAACGGGTCGAGGTCGGCGATCAGGTGGCCGCGGACGCGATGGACCCGGATCAGCTTGGCGACCGCCATCTGCTTGGCGAGCATCGCCTCTTCGCGATCGATGGGATTGAGGTCCGGCCGCCACTTGACCGCCTCGTACGGCATGTCGACGTCGTGGAAGATGTCGTCGTAGAACCCGTGCTCGCCGAGCAGCAGCTCGTGCACGCGCTTCAGGAACAGGCCCGACTCGGCGCCCTGGATGATGCGATGGTCGTAGGTGCTCGTGATCGTGACGACTTTCGAGATCCCGAGCGACGACAGGTTGCGGCGGTCGGAGCCCTCGAACTCCGCCGGGTAGTCGATGTTGCCGACGCCGACGATGACGCCTTGGCCGGGCATCAGCCGCGGCACCGACTGCACCGTGCCGATCGTCCCGGGGTTGGTGAGGCTGACGTTGGCGCCGGCGAAGTCGTCGACAGTGAGCTTGTTCTGGCGGACCTTGCGGATCAGCTCTTCGTAGGCGGCGAGGAAGCCGGCGAAGTCGAGCGTGTCGGCGTTCTTGAGCACCGGCACGACGAGTGTCCGCGTGCCGTCGCCCTTGTCGACATCGACCGCGAGGCCCATGTTGACGTGCTCGTGACGCACCAGCCGGGGCTTGCCGTCGGCGCCTTCGACGAAGCCGTTCTTCATGTTCGGCACCGCTTCGGCGATCGCCCGCACGATGGCGTAGCCGATGAGGTGCGTGAAGCTCACCTTGCCGAGCCCGGATCGCGAGCGGTAGCCGTTGATCACCTTGCGATTGACCTCGAGCAGCTTCGCAGGGACGTTGCGGAAGCTGGTGGCGGTGGGGACGTCGAGGCTCGCCTCCATGTTCTTGACGATCACGGCACCGACGCCCTTGATCAGCTCGCCGGAGTCGCCGGCGCCGCCCGCCGCCGGTCCCGCCGCCGGCG
>DASQTR010000477.1:0-3823 GCA_035641795.1 Ilumatobacter sp. | reverse complement strand
GCGCGTCGCCGAGCGCCGCCTCGACCGCCTGCTCCCATCCTTGGTCGATCTCGACGAGGTCGAGCAGCGTGCCGAGCACGCCGTCGACATCGGCCAACCGCGCCGCCCCGGCACGGGCGTGGGCGGCGTCGAGCGCCAGTTGCAGCGCCTCGACCCGCGCGTGCGCACGTGACGCCGCTTCCGACGCGCCGTGGCGCGAGTGGGTGACGCGCTCGAACGTGACCTCGGCCAAGCGCCGCGCTGCTTCCGCCTCGGCGACCTCGGCGACGAGCGGGGTCTCGACTGATTCGGCGCTCGCGCAATCGGCGCGCAGACGCTCGGCCTCCGCCGCCAGCTGATCCAGGCGGGCGCGCAGCGCCTCGCTGTTTGAGCTCACACGCCGCAGCTCGCTCTCGCTGCGCTCGACCGCGTTGCGCACCGAGCGCAGCTCACCGCGCACCTCTGCGGCCGCGGTGGCCGCCCTGGGGCCGGCATCCGCGGAGGCGGCGAACGACTCGACGAAGCGCGCCCGCTCGCCGCCGAAGGCCTCCTCCTCGGCGGTCAGCGCCTCGGCTTCGGGGACCGCGCGGTCGAGCGCGGCGTCGACCTGGGCGAGTTCCTCGCGAAGGCGCGCAGCGTCGGCTTCGAGGTTGGCGACGACACCGGCGTCGAGCAACTGACCGTGGTCGCGCTCGAGCGAGCGCTTGCGTTCGGCGAGGATGCCAGCCAAGCCACGCGCCCGTTCCCGCAATTGCTCCACGTGCACGAGACGATCGCTCACGTCGCTCGCCCCGCGAGCCGACAGCTGCGCCTCGAAGGCCATGATCTCCGTGTCGAGCCGGGCTAGTGACGACTTCAACTCGCCCTCCGCTCGCGACGCATCGATCCGGTCGACGGCGATCGACTCGAGCTTGCGACGTAGGGAAGCGATCTCGCGGCCGGCCACGAACACGCGCAAGGCCCCCAGCTCACGCACCAGCTCGTCGTGGCGGCGGGCTGCCTCCGCCTGGCGTTCGAGCGGTCGCAACTGGCGACGCACTTCGCGCAAGAGATCCTGCAGTCGCAGCAGGTTGGCCTCGGTGGCGTCGAGCCGGCGCTCGGCCTTCTCCTTGCGCCTGCGGTACTTGAGGACGCCGGCCGCCTCCTCGATGATCGCCCGCCGCTCCTCTGGCCGGGCGTTGAGCACGGCGTCGATCTGGCCCTGGCTCACGATCACGTGCTGCTGGCGGCCAACGCCAGCGTCGGAGAGCAGCTCTTGCACATCGAGCAAGCGGCACGGCACGCCGTTTATCGCGTACTCGCTGTCGCCACTGCGGAAGAGGATCCGCGTGAGCGTGACCTCGTTGAACTCGATCGGCAGCAGGCCGGCGCTGTTGTCGAGCGTAAGGCTCACCTCCGCCCGCCCGAGCGCCGGACGCTTCTCGGTGCCGGCGAAGATGACGTCGTCCATCTTCTGAGATCGCACCGAACGCGGTGCTTGCGCGCCGAGCACCCAGGCGACGGCATCGACGATGTTCGACTTGCCGGACCCGTTGGGGCCGACCACAACGGTGACCCCGGGCTCGAGGGTCATGGTGGTGGCGTCGGCGAACGACTTGAAACCCTTGAGGGTCAGACTCTTCAAGAACACGGTGGCCCGACCATACCGGCCGCAGCCGCGCCAGCTCGGGAAATCTGAGTCTCTGGTCCGACACCCGCATGGTGTCTCGCACCGCGGTTCAACGATCGTCGCCAAACGCTCGGTGTCAGACACCCGACGGTGTCAGACACCAGGAGTCAGCGTTGGCAACGGGGGCAGTAGTGGGTGCTGCGCTGGGCCGACACCGTTCGGCGGATCCAGCCCACGCCGCAGGTCAGGCAGCGCTCGCCGGCCCGCCCGTAGACCTTGTGCGCCTCCTGGTACGAGCCCCACTCTCCGTAGAGGTCGACGTACTGGGCATCGCCCAAGGTCGACCCGCCCGCCGCGATCGCCGCCTCCAGCACCCGATGGAGGGCCGTGTGCAGCCGGCGCTCGGCCGATGGTCCGAGCTCGTCGGACATGCGAGCGGGCCGCAGTCGCGCCTCGTGGAGGATCTCGTCGGCGTAGATGTTGCCGATCCCGGCGATCACGTGCTGGTCGAGCAGCATCGGCTTGAGCAGCCGATGGCGCGACCGCAGCAACCGCCGCAGCACCGGCAGTGTCAGGTCTCCGGCGATCGGATCGACGCCCATGTTCGCCAACTCCGGCAGCTCGACGGCGACGTTGTCGGGGTCGAAGACGACGACCTCACCGAACGTGCGCGGGTCGACGAACCAGAACTCGTGCGGCGGATGCTCGCCCCGCGCACCGAGGTGCATCACCACGTGCGTGTGCGAAGGCCGCGGCGCGCCCTGACTTGCGATCAGGACCTGGCCCGTCATGCGCAGGTGGATCATCAGTTCGTCACCGGTGTCGAGCGGGAGGCGCAGGTACTTGCCGTGCCGGTTGGCGGCGGTGATGGTTGATCCGGTCAAGCCGTCGATCAACGCCTGGCGGGAGGTACGACGCACGGTGCGTTCGCGACCGACCTCGACGCGATCGACGCGGCGGCCGACGGCGAACACCTCGAGCCCGCGCCGGACCGTCTCGACCTCGGGCAGCTCTGGCATCAGCTCGCCGTCAGGAACGCGAACGCGGCCGACGCCGCGGCCTGCTCGGCGGACTTCTTCGAACGTCCCTCGCCCTCACCCACGACCTGCTTGGCGACCTTGACCGTGGCGTGGAAGCGCTTGTCATGGTCTGGCCCGGTGGACCGCACCGCGTAGTTGGGGCCGGTGAGGTTGCGGTGCGAGACGAGCTCCTGCAGTGCCGACTTGAAGTCGAGCCGGTCGAGGGTCGCCACCGCGGCGTCGAGGCGCGGCGAGAACAGGCGCTCGACGAGGTCGAACGCGACCGCCGCCCCGCCGTCGAGGTACGCCGCGCCGAGCACCGCCTCCATCGCGTCCGAGAGGATCGAGACCTTCTCGCGTCCGCCGGCGGCGTCCTCGCCGCGGCCCAGCAGGAGGTGGTCGCCGATGTGCAGTTCGGCCGCGACCTCTGCCAGCGCGATGGCGTTCACGACGCTCTTGCGCAGGTCGGTGAGGGCACCCTCCGCCTGGTCCGAGTAGTTGCGAAAGACGAGGTCGGCGATCACCCAGCCGAGTACGGCATCACCGAGGAACTCGAGCCGCTCGTTGCTGTGGTTGTCATCGGACTCGGCCACCCACGAGCGATGGCACATCGCGCGGCGCAACAGCTCTGGGTCACTGAAGGTATGACCCAGGCGCTGTTCGAGGGCGCCGAGATCCACGCTCCGAGCTCAGCCCACCCGGGCGTGGACGTAGTCGACGGCGTCGCGCACCGTCTTCAGATCCTCGAGATCCTCGTCCTCGATCCGGAAGCCGACCGTGCGATCGGACAGCTCTTCCTCGAGCGACTCGACGAGCTCGATCAGCGCCAGCGAGTCGGCGTCGAGATCGTCGACGAACGACTGGCCTTCGGAGATGCTGGCGGGATCGACCTCCAGGATGTCGGCCAGACGGTCGCGCACGATCTCGAAGATCTCGTTGCGCCCGATCGGGCTCTGGTTGACATGCGTCTCAGCGGGCACGGTGCGAGCCTACCCCGCGCTCCTGTGTGCCATCGTGGGCGGCAGATGGGCGAACGACGTCAACGGGCGGTGCTCTGGACGGTTCGGATCGCGCTCGTGGCGGCGCTCGCGTTCAGCGTCGCGTTTCCCGATCTCCCGCAGTTCGAGGGCAAGGGAATGGCGTTCCGCGCGCCGTTCTACCTGCTGCCGATGGCCGCGGTCCCGATCGGTTGGCGGTTGCGCGGCCGGCGACCGCC
>DASQTR010000476.1:0-2717 GCA_035641795.1 Ilumatobacter sp. | reverse complement strand
CCGCCGGCATCGGGCGCGACGTCGTCGTCGGCGGCGCCGGTGACAACACCTACATTGCCCAGGCATCCAGCAGTGCGGACGACGGCACCACCTTCCTGGGCGGTCTCGGTGACAAGAACATCGCGATCTATGGTCGCGAGTTCGACGGCGCCAGCCTGATCATGCGCCCCGATCCGCTCCTGCAGACACCGGAGTCCCGAGGCATCCTGCTTACCGGCGCCAACGTCCACATCGGGGCGCGCAAGGATATTCTGCTGGGCATCCAGGAACTCGACCTGCATGGCAACAACCAGACGCTCTCCGTGGTCGGCGCCGGATCGCAGGCGACGCTCGGTGGCACGGCCCGTCTGGTGGTGGACGGCACCTCGGCGGATCCCGGCAAGGGCAATACGCTCGACCTGCGGGGCTTCGGCGGCGATACCAGCGTGAAGAACGGGATGAGCGATCTCGGCGCCGCGCTCGAAGCGTTCAAGGATCGCAAGTTCGGCGAGACCACCAAGCTGCAGTTCAAGGGGTTCAACACCCTGTGGCTCACCGATGGAAACAACAAAGCCATCCTTCGACCGTCGACCGGCCTCGGCTTGCGCAACCTCTTCATGGGCGAGGGCAACGACACGGTCGACAGCGCGATCGAGAACCTCAGAATCGATCTCGGCGATGGCGACGACATCCTGCTGAGAGCCGGCGCAGGCTCGATCGTGGCCGCGGGCGAGGGCAATGACATCTTCCAGCTGAATAACCAGGTGCTGCTGACCGGGCTCAGCCATAACGACAAGATCCTGATCGGCAGCCACGTGCTGACCGGCGGCATCCGGCACCAGGGTTCGGAGAGCCCCTGGGCGATCGGCGCGGACGGCACGCGCTATGGGTTCGACGACCTAGGCAACCTGATCATCAAGGACCTGTTCGGCAATGTCATGGGCATCGCCAATCCGGTCACCGGCCCGGGCACCTTCAACACCGACACCGCCGGGCTCTACGTCGCCGAGGTGAGCCTCTCGTTCGTTCGCCTGCGCGACCTCGGGGCGCCTGATCCCAACTGGCAGCTCCACCAATTCGAGTACGTCAACGCGCTGTCGAAGGCCTATTCCCAGACCGCGATCTACCGCGGCGTCGATCCGATCGTGCTCGATCTCACGGGCGCCGGGCTGCGTTTCACCGACGTCAACATGGCGGCGCCGCGCTTCGACATCAACGGCAACGGCTTTGCCGTGCGCACCGGCTGGGTGAAGACGGGCACCGGCATCCTGGTGCTCGACAGGAACGTCAACGGCAAGATCGACAATGTCGGCGAGATGTTCGGCGGGCCGGAGCTCAACGGCTTCACCGCGCTCGCCGCCTACGACACCGTGCCCGACGGCGTCATCGACGCGCTCGATGAGATCTTCTCCCAGCTTCGGGTCTGGGTCGATGGCGACGGCGATGCGATCACCGATCCGGGCGAGCTGAAGTCGTTCGGCGATCTCGGAATCGCCTCGATCGGGCTCGCGACGCTGCCGATGGTCGGCACCTTCATCGCCGGCAACCAGGTGCTCGAGACCGGCCACTTCACGTGGAGCGACGGCAGCCTCGGCACCGTGGCCGACGTCGCCTTCCATGTCGACAACTACGACACGCGGTTCCTGGGCGACACCAGCGTCGGCGCCGCGGCCGAGGGGCTGCCCAACCAGAAGGGCTACGGCACGCTCACCGATCTCAGCGTGGCGATCACCCACGATCCGGCGCTCACCGATCCGCCGTCGGGAACCTCTTTGCGCGACGTGCTGCTCCAGACGCTGCCCACCCTGGACACGATCGACCTCGCAACCCTGCGCGAGCGGGTGACGCCGATCCTGACGGCGTGGGCGGCCGCCTCGCGGGCCATCAATCCCGATGGCACGCTGTCGGCCGTGACCCCCTCGGGCCACGCCGACCTGCCGATCCTGGTGCGCACGACGGAGGGCGGGGAGAGCGTCGACGATTTCGCCTACCAGGTGACCGATGCTGAGGGCAGCTATTATAGGCTCGCCAGCGGCGCCGCCGTCCGCGATGCCGAAGGCGAGGTCATCGCCCGCCCGACCCTCGAGCAGGTCATGGCCCAGCCCATCCCGGCCCAGCCGCTCGCCGAGCGGGAATGGACGACGTTGAGTGGCGCCGAGATCGATTTCATGGAGCGCTATCTCGGCGACAAGCTGCCGTTCGACACGGTGCCGGACAACCCATTGCAGGCGCTCGCCGCGCTCCGCCCCATCGTCACCCAGATGCACCGGACGCTCGACGAGCTCACGGTCAACATCGCCATGGCCGGTCCGCTCGCGCCCTATTTCGTCGGCATCGGCTACGACGTGGCGACCAACACCTTCGAGGCGACGACGTCCTATCAGCTCGAGCCGATGTTCGAGGCGATCTTCCGGGACGCACCGGCGGATGCGGCGGGCGCCACGCAGTGGCTGGAGCAGTGGAAGCCCATCCTCGACGTCGTGCTGGGCGACTTCGCGCGCGGCGAAGGCCAGGACGTCACCTATGGCTATCGCCTCGCCAATGTCGTGGCGGCCTACGAGGCGGCGAGCTTGCCGCTCGATCTCAGGAGCGCGGCGATCACGCTCGGCATCCCAGGCGACCTGATCATTGCCGGCGGCGCCGAGCTCACCAGCGGCGGCAGCAACGACGCCAATCTCTTCTACCTCTCCAACGGCGACCAGACCGTCACCGGCGGTGGCGGACCCGACAACTACATC
>DASQTR010000475.1:0-3576 GCA_035641795.1 Ilumatobacter sp. | reverse complement strand
TCCGACCCGGCCAACATCCGTTGGCCTGAACCAGTAGCGCTGCATTGTGCAGATCGACGTTCCTGCGCGTGACACCGCAGACGTCATGGGATCCCAGAACGCGCGGCAAGTCGGCACCGGATGGGTGTCACCAAAGTGCCGGTCGAGGGCGCTCGCGATGGTAAGCAACGCCACGTCGTGCCACGACGCTTGACGCGACAGATCTGCCGATCTCGCGCACCCTGCGAATACGCGGAACGCGCCAGAACGGCGCGCACAGATCATCTGCGCCAGAACGTCGGGGCCGTCGCGCCGTGGGGCAGAGCACCGAGCGGCGCCTCTGCGCTCGTCCGACGCGCCGCCGGCGACGACAGATCGACCGCTCCGACGCACGAGGCTGACCGACGTCGATGGGTGTCGCGGCCACGCTCGTTGACCCCGGTCAGAGGAGCGCGACGTCTCGACCAGCACGGCCGCTCCGGTCGCGTTGGCGCCTGCGCCCGGACCCCCACGGCACCGAGTCGGATGGGTGACGAACGGCACCGACTCCGTCGAATCACGACGGTCGATGCGCCCGGCGACGACGTGCAGAACCACGCCGGTCTGGGAGTCGCGTGCTACCAGCGCTTGCACTTCGAGACCGAGCTGTTCGAGCTGCCGTATAACGGAGTCGGCCACCTCCGCCGCCGCAGACCGGGCGGGGTGGGGCTCCGTAGCGATCGCCCTGACATGGATCATGGCGCGCTTGCCCGAGAACACCTGGGCCGGTTGACGGACCCCGCTGGCCGGAGCACGATCATCAGAGGGGACGACGAAGGGGGTTCGCGAGCCTCGGGGGCGGCTGGTCCGTTGCCGGCCGCTCCACGACACGGGGGCTCATGCTTGCTAGAGCAAAAGGGGGATCATCCATGCGCCGTGCTGTCTCGTCTTTCGTGGCGTTGTCCGTGCTTGTGCTCACTCTGGTTTCGCCGACCGCCGCGAGGGCCGGCGACGATCCGCCGGACGAACGTGTCGATGAGGTTCTGGACGCCAGTAAACGGGCAGCGAGCGTCCGGTCCAACAGCCCCGTGCCCCTGGTCGCCGACAACTTCGAGGTGCTGGGCCACACCAACCTCGGTGGCGGCGTCCCGAACGGCGACGTCTGGTTCTACGACCACGGGGGTTCGGTCGGAAAGTTCGCTTACGTCGGCACGTGGAGCGCGCAATGCACGGGCCAGGGCGCCAAGATCGTCAACGTCAATGATCCCACGGCACCGAAGTGGGAGGGTTTCGTCGGAGCCCGAAAGAACTCCTCGAACGAGGATGTCGTCGTCCGGCGGATCGGCAGCATGGACGTGCTCGGCATCGGCGTGCAGGCGTGCGGATCCGGCGGCTCCGACGGGCTCGCCCTCTTCGACGTCACGAATCCGCTGCGGCCCGTCGAGCTGAGCTTCCTGCCAACACCGTCGGGAGTCCACGAGCTCGACCTGGTCGTCCGCCCCGACGGGACAGCGCTCGCGCTACTCGCGACGCCCTACACCGAGTTCTCCGACACGTACTTCGGCACCGACTTCGGCGGCGAGTTCCGCATCGTCGACATCAGCGATCCCGCCAATCCCCAGCCGCTCGCCGACTGGGGCATCATCGCCGACTCCGACCTGCTCATTCAGGGCGGCAACGACCCCGTCAGTAGCTCGTTCCAGGGGTTGCCGGGGTTCTTCGCGGCGCACTACGCGCACAGTGTTCGGGCCGCGGACGCTGGCATGACGGCTTACGTCTCCTACTGGGACGGCGGCATCCTCAAGTTCGACATCTCCGATCCTTCCGCGCCTGTGTACGTCGGCAGGACGATCTACCCGGCTGGCTCGAGCGGCGACGGCCACTCGATGACGCCATATGAAGTCGATGGAACCCGCTACATCCTCCAGAACGATGAGGACTTCCAGAGCTTGCCCGACGTCCTTGTGACCAGTTCGGCGATCGGCTCGAGGGCGGTAGAAGGCTTCCAACAGCCCTGGGCCCCAGTGCTGCTCACCGAGGCGGGCCAGACCATCAGCGGCACCGTCCACGACGCTGGCGACGGCTGCCAGGCGTCCGACTATGCGGGCGCCGCGGGCAACATCGCCCTGGCCGACAGCGTCGACCCGTTCTACGTCGGGATCATTCCGGGCTGGCCCGAGCCGCCCTGCACGATCGGCGAGCAGACGATCCTGGCAGGCGCGGCGGGAGCGACGGCGTTCGTCTCCAACCTCATCAGCCCGGACGACGCGTACGCGTACTCCCCAGGAGTCGGCGGAGGAGCCCTCGCAGCGGCTGGGGTTCCCGTGATCCAGATCGCCGACATTGATGACATCGCCACCGCAATCCGTGCGACACCTGGCGAAGACACGCTGACCATCACGGCACAGACCCCCTCATGGGGCTACGTGCGGGTATTCCAGGAGAACGCGAGCAGCGAGTGGCAGCAGGTCGCCACGTTCACCGATGCGCCGAACGCGTTCGGTGTGCACCCGACGCCGCCGGGAAGCTGGTCGGTCCACAACACCGAGGTGCTCGGCAACCGCGCCTACTCCGCGTGGTACAGCAACGGCATCATCGCCATCGACGTGAGCAACCCGACCAGCCCGACCCGCGTCGGCCAGTTCGTTCCCGACACGAGCAAGCGCCACGCGAACTCCCTTGGCGTCGGCCCGGCCGAAGTGTGGGGCGTCGCGATCGATCCCCAGACCGGCATCGTGTACGCCAGCGACATGCGCACCGGCCTCTGGATCATCCAACCCACCGGCCCCGCAGCGCCATCTTCGTAGACACGGAGCCTGGCGGGCCGCCGCCAGGCTCCCACCTTCAGCCAGACGCGCGATAGATCGACCTGATATACGGGAATCGTCACCGCCGCTCGTGCCGACAGACGCTGAGATCACCCGTGTGATCAGGCGTTATACGAGTCCGAAGGGCGGGCGATCATCGATCACCCGTATGAGTGCCGTTCGGGGCGTACAAATCCCACGCCCGGAACCTCGGCACGACGGCTGGCGCCTCGCCGCAGAGAACGGCGCCTTGGCCGGTCGACCGGCTCGTCGGCGGCGCACAGATCGACCGGTCCGGCGCTTCGGCCGGCAACGGGACGCTCCTCTGCTGTCAGCACGCTCTGTTAGGTCGATCGACGGCGCGGCAGCAACGAGATCACCGAATCTGTTCCCGTCGGCCAGCGAGCGGCCGTCTAGGAGATCGCCGGTTCGGAGCGGGTGGGCTGGCCTCGGCGCGACCGATTCGCGCGTCATTCTGGGCGCGGCGTGTGGACAAGGTCTCCGCGGAAGCCACCTACGCGCTATCGGCAGTTCTGTGAGGGTGGGGCGGAGGGCCGGCGAACCGGCCCTCTAGGGATTTTCTGTCAGGTGATCCCGAACACACGCCCTGGGGCGCGCAGCTGGCCCTGGCGCCAGCCACCTGAGCGCTGGTGCGGTCCGTAGCATGTGGTCGGCGGCGTCGCGACGCCGTACGACCGCTGGCCAGGGGGTGGGCCGATGGGTGATGTGTCCAGGCGGGCGTTCCTGTCACGGTCGGGCGCGGTCGCCGGCAGCCTCGCGCTTGGCGGGGTGGCAGCCTGCGAATCAGGCG